>CADCQK010000270.1 GCA_902803575.1 Oscillospiraceae bacterium | reverse complement strand
TTAAATGGTGTCATTGCGAACCAGTGCGCACACCTGTGGCAATCCGTTCTCCTGCAGTACAGAATGATTCTTTGCAAAATGTTGGGCGGATTCGTTTGTCTCAACGTTCTGCGAGCTTCGACTCAGCCGCCGGGGGATGCGGATTGCCACGCCAGATGACGTCGGTCACTGGCTCGCAATGACATCCTATTTTCGTGCTTTGCAAAATCCAACGCCCCGACAAACTCCAATTTAACACTCATCCCAAAGTCTTCAGCAACTGTTCTGCGCAGCGCATGCCGTCCACCGCCGCGCTGGTGATGCCGCCGGCGTAGCCCGCACCCTCGCCGCAGGGATAGAGTCCGAAGACCGTCGGAGCGCAGAGCTGATCGTTTCGCTTCACCCGTACCGGGGAGGAGGAACGGGTCTCCGGCGCCGTGAGCACGTTGTCTGCTGCGTCGAAGCCTCTGAGCTTTCGTCCCAGTGCCGGGAGCGCCTGCTCCAGCACATCCGTGATCCGTTTTGGAAACAGCTCGTGGAGCTCGCACCAGGTGACCCCGGGCCTGTAGGTGGGCTGCACGGATCTTGCGCCGCTGCTGGCTGTGTGATTCAAAAAGTCACCTACCAGCTGGGCCGGGGCGCGGTAGTTCCCGCCGCCCATTGCATAGGCCCGCTGCTCGATCTCCCGCTGCCAGTACATGCCGGAGAGGGGGGAGGTTTGATCGGGGAAATCCTCCGGCTGCAGCGTCACCAAAAGGGCGGCGTTGGCGTTCTCACCGTCACGTTTGGAGCGGCTCATGCCGTTGGTGACCACGCCGCCGGGCTCCGATGCCGCGGCGAAGACCTCACCGCCGGGACACATACAAAAGGTGTAGGCGCTGGTGCCGTCAGGGAGCTTCACGTGGAGAGAATAATCCGCCGGGGGAAGGTCGTCGCCTCTTTCGCGGCCGTACTGAGCCAGATCCAGCGCCTCCTGCTTCTGCTCGATCCGCACCCCCATGGAAAAGGCCTTGGGCTCCATGGGCAGCTGCTTTTGATGGAGCATTTCAAAGGTGTCTCTGGCACTGTGGCCGATGCAGAGGATGGCCCGGTCGGTATGCTGTGTATAGACGCCCTCCGGCCCCTGCACCTGCAGGGAGGAGAGGATCCGATCCTTCGTCTCCAGCCCAATGAGCTTGTGGCCGAATCGAACTTCGCCGCCGAGGGCAATGACGGTTTTCCGGATGTTCTGCACCACCTGAACCAGCACGTCGGTGCCGATGTGAGGCTTCGCGTCCCAGAGGATGTGCTCCGGCGCGCCGTGCTCGGAAAACTGCTCCAGCACCCAGCGGATCCGGCTGTCATGGGTGCCGGTGGAGAGCTTGCCGTCGGAGAAGGTTCCGGCGCCGCCTTCACCGAACTGTACGTTGTTCTCAGGATCGAAGCTGCCGCCGTTCCGGAAGGCTTCCACCTGCTTCGTCCGGGTCACCGCGTCCTGTCCGCGCTCCAGAACGATGGGCTTCGCGCCGGCTTTCGCCAGTACCAAAGCTGCGAACATCCCTGCAGGGCCGAAGCCGACGATCACCGGCCGCAGTCGGGGCGCTTCGATCTTCGGAATGTCATAGTGATAGGGCTTGGTTTTCGACGCCTGCTTGCAGCGTTTTATGAGGGCGTCCTCGTTTCCCTCCACGGTCACCGCAACGGTGTAGACCCAGTGGAGATCGTCCTTTTTTCGGGCATCGAGAGACTTTTTCCGCAGCTCCAGAGTTCGGATCTGTTTTTCCGGGATCCGCAGAGCCTTGGCCGCCAGCGGTTTTAAGTTTTCCTCCGGCTGGCCGGGCTTCAGTTTCAAGTTTGATACCGCAATCATAACAGTCTCCCTGCCAGATGTCCGCTGGCCCAGGCCCACTGGAGATTGAAGCCGCCGCAGTCGCCGTCCACGTCCAGCACCTCGCCGCAGGCGTAGAGCCCCGGCACCAGCTTGCTCTCCATGGTGTTGGGGTCAAACTCCGAGCATTTGACGCCGCCGGCGGTGACCTGGGCGGAATCAAAGCCCTCGGTGCCCTTCACCGGCAGGGTGAAGCCCTTGCAGGCTCTGGCGATGTCCTTCAATTCCATGTCCGTGATTTGCGCCATGGTTTTCTTCGTATCTAAGTTTACATAATGCAGGATCGTCCTGCCCAGCCGATTGTGCAGTACGCCGGTGAGCAGCTCCTCCGCCGGGAGACCCGGCAGCCGATCTCTTCGATTCACCAGCATGGAAAAGACGTCTTTGATGTTGTATTCCCGGAGAAAATCCAGGGTCAGCTGCAGCTTCTCATCGCTGACGGAGGCGGCTCTGGAGAGATCGAACACTGCCGGACCGGAGACGCCCTTTTCCGTGAACTGCACCTCACCCTCGGTGCGCATCAGCGTCTTTCTCGAGGATGAGAGGGTCAGCCTCGCGTCGGCGCGGACGCCCTTGAGCCGCTTCGGGTATTCCGTCTCGGTGGTGAGCTGCACCAGCGCGGGGTGGAGCGATGTGCGGCTGTGGCCGAGGCTCTGAAGAAGCGTATAGCCGTCCTTGACGCCGCCCAGCTTGGAGCCAGCCATGCCGCCGCAGGCCACGATGACCTTGTCGGCGTGAAATGATTCCTGCTCGGTTTTCACGGTGAAGCCGGTTCCCGTTCTTTTGATCTCCAGCACCGGAGCGGCGGTGGAGACGGTGATGTTCTCACTCTGCTCGATGCTGAGTCTGAGCACATCCAGCACGCTGTTGGCAGAATTGGAGAGGGGATAGACCCTGCCGCTGTCCTCGGTGACGGTGACGAGACCCCGCTCCCGGAACCATTGCAGCGTCTCAGAAACCGGGAAGGCCTCCAGCGCGCTCCCCACAAACTCCGGTGTCTCGCTGTGATAGTGCGCTGGGCTGCAATTGAGATTCGTCAGATTGCAGCGGCCGTTGCCGGTGCTCAGCAGCTTTCTGCCCACTCTGGCCTGACGCTCAAAAAGCCGCACCCGGTTTTCAGGGTTTTCCGCCGCGGTCAGTGCCGCCATCATGCCGCCGGCGCCGCCGCCGATGATCGCGATCTCAGGCATGTCCATCTCTCCTTTTTCCGTCTGAATGCACCCATTATACGGCCTTTGAAGCAGGATGTCAAAGCGGTTTGAAAGTCCATAACCGCAGAATGATGAACTTCGCTCCAAAAAGTATTTTTCACGGCCTCACAAATGTGGTAAAATGAGCAAAAGGCGCGATTCTCGTTGCATTTCCGCGTCTGATATGCTATGCTGATTTCAAGCAGACTCCATTCAGACAAAAAGGAGGATTACCTATGGCACACAGACCAAACATTCTCGCCCTGGCGACGAAGATTGCCATGGAGAGCATGACCTACACCGGCATCACCTACAACGATCCCGAGTACCGCATTCTGGAGCCCATCATCGACGACGACATGTGCAGCATCATGATGCACCTGCGTCTGGAGGCCAACCGCACCGTGGAGGACGTGGCCAGGCGGGCGAAGAAGTCCATCGAGTTCACCCAGGAGCAGCTGGACAAGCTATGTACCACCGGCGCCGTCCGTACCCGCATCCGCGACGGCAAGACCTATTACTTCTATCCGATCTACGTCCCCGGCATCATGGAGGGCATCCTCTCCAACCGGGAGCAGTGCGACAAGTACCCGGTCCTCGGCGAGTGCTTTGAGGAGTACACCCGCCGCCGCGTCAGCATGCTGGCGCCCTTCATGGACGTGGGCATGAACATGATGCGCGTCATCCCCGTGCAGAAGGCCATCGAGAACAACACCAAGAAGGCCAGCTACGACGAGGTGAAGAACCTGGTGGAGGAGGCCTGGGCCATCTCCGTTGGTCCCTGCTCCTGCCGCCGTTCCCGCCGTCTCATGGGCGAGGGCTGCGGCCATCTGGAAGAGGATATGTGCATTTACCTCAACGACAATGCCGTCAACTTCTCCAAGGTGGGCGAGCACCGTCTCATCGACAAGGAAGAGGCCTATGAGATCCTGGCCCGCGCCGAGCGCAACGGCCTGGTCCACGAGCTGAACGTGGCCCCGGGCTACGAGGACGCTACCGCCATCTGCAACTGCTGCGGCTGCGGCTGCTTCGCCCTGCGCATCGCGACCTACTTCCAGGCGCCCGACGCCGTGAAGTCGAACTACGTCGCCCGCGTGGACATGGACAAGTGCGT
>CADCQK010000269.1 GCA_902803575.1 Oscillospiraceae bacterium | reverse complement strand
CCTCCCGGCCCATGTGGCCGTAGGCGGCCAGGGGACGGTAGATGGGACGGCGGAGCTCCAGATCCCGGATGATGGCGGTGGGGCGCAGATCGAAGACCTGCTGCACGGCCTTTTCCAGCTTCTCGTCAGCCACCTTGCCGGTGCCCTGGGTGTCCACCATGACGCTCACGGGCTCCGCCACGCCGATGGCGTAGGCCAGCTGCACCAGGCAGCGGTCGGCGAGACCGGCGGCCACGATGTTCTTCGCCACATATCTGGCAGCGTAAGCCGCGCTGCGGTCCACCTTGGTGGGATCCTTGCCGGAGAAGGCGCCGCCGCCGTGGGGCGCGCTGCCGCCGTAGGTGTCCACGATGATCTTTCTGCCGGTGAGACCGCTGTCCGCCTGGGGACCGCCCACCACGAAACGGCCGGTGGGGTTCACCAGAATGCGGGTGTTCTCGTCCAGAAGCTCCGCCGGGATGGTGGGGCGGATGACCTGATCGATCAGCTCCTGCCGCAGCTGGCCCATGTTGACCTCGGGACCGTGCTGGGTGGAGATGACCACGGTGTGGACGCGGACGGGCTGGTTCTGCTCGTCATACTCCACGGTGACCTGGGTCTTGCCGTCGGGACGCAGATTGTCAATGACCTGATCCTTGCGGACCTGGGTCAGGCGCTTTGCCAGCTTGTGGGCCAGGCTGATGGGCAGCGGCATGAGCTCCGGGGTCTCCTTGCAGGCAAAGCCGAACATCATGCCCTGATCGCCGGCGCCGTTGTCCAGCGCGTCGGTGTCGGACTCCTTGGCTTCCAGTGACTTGTCCACGCCGAGGGCGATGTCGCCGCTCTGCTCGTCGATGCTGGTGACCACGGCGCAGGTGTCGCAGTCGAAGCCCAGCTTGGCGCGGTCATAGCCGATCTCCCGCACGGTGCGGCGGACAATCTTGGGGATGTCCACATAGCAGCTGGTGGTGATCTCGCCCATGACGTTCACGATGCCGGTGGTCACGGTGACCTCGCAGGCCACGCGGCCGTTGGGGTCCTGTTCCAGAATGGCGTCCAGAACCGCGTCGGAGATCTGGGCGCAGATGTTATCGGGATGTCCCTCGGTTACGGATTCGGATGTAAACAGATGATGTGCCATACTCTATCATTCCTTTCTAAATTATAAACACAAAAAAATAACCCCGCCGGACAGGCGGAGTGTTCAAAACAATACCTCATCTTTCGATTACACACCGCCGGATTTGGCACCTTGCAAACATGCAGGTTGCCGGGCTTCACAGGGCCGGTCCCTCCGCCACTCTTGATAAGGGTTGTGAAATTGTGCTTTTATTATACAGAAAAATACCCGCTTGTCAACCCCGTTTTTATGACAGCTCCGAAAATGTGAACACATTTTTAAAGTCTCATTATTTCCTCCATCGGCCTTGCGTTCTCCGTTCCGGTCTGATATAATGTCTGCCGGACCGAAAGGAGTCGTTTATGGTAGTATTTGATTCACGAAGGAGAAGACCGGTGATCGGTCTGCTGCTGGCAATCGCCATGGTGCTGTCGCTGTTTCCCGCTTTTGTCGGAACGGCGGAGGCGGCCCAGGTGATCCCGGAGGCAGTGGCCATCGCCCAATCTCAGAGCGGAACCTGCACCCTGGCCTCAGCCGCCATGATGATCCGCGCACGGATGTATCTCAGCGGCAACAGCAAGTGGAGCTCCATCACCGAGCATGACATTCGCGGTGATGTGTGGCTGGAGGGCGCGGGGATTTATTATTCCTGGACCTACACCACCGTCGGCGTCATCATCACCGGCGATCACGAGGACGTTTCCGGCATCAGCGAAGCGCAGCTCAGCGCGCTGCTACAGCGCCATCCCGAGGGCATCGAGATCCACTGCGCCAGCGTTCCTCACGCGGTTCTGGTGACAGAGTATACGGACGGGGTTTTCTATTGCTTCGATCCTGCGCAGTATTACAGCGGCCGCCGGATCCCGCTGACCCAGTCCTGGCTGGGCGAATGTCTCGGCGACCAGAGCAGCATCCTCGCATCGATCACCTCTTACTGGTACATCAGCTCTTACAGCATCCAGCCGGACACCACCGTTCCGACGGTGCCCACGGCGGCCCCCACCGCGGTGCCCACGACGGCCCCGATCACGGAGCCCAGCGCCACACCGGATGTGCCGCGGCAGGAGCTGAAGGTCATGCTCCAGCCGACGGACCAGGCCGGGAAAAACGGCGATAAGGTCACCTTCACCGCCGGTGCAGAGGGAGAAGCGGGGCTGACCTACCAGTGGCAGTACAGCCGCGACGGTGAGACCTGGCAGCGCTCCAGCGCCGTGGGCACCACCGCCACCTGTCTGGTGAACGCCACCACCATCGGCACCTGGTATCGCTGCATGATCACGGATCCCTTCGGGCAGCGGGTCTACACCCGTGCGGCCCAGATCCTGCCGGAGCAGGGACCGGTGATCACCCGGCAGCCGGAGGACGCCATCGGCCCCGCGGGCAGCGAGCGTTCCATCTCCGTGAAGGCGGAGGGCGAGGGCCTGACCTATCAGTGGCAGCTCAGCACCAACAACGGGAAGAAGTGGACCAACTCCAAGGTCACCACCGATACCGTGAGCTTCACCATGAACAAAACGAGAAACGGCCGACTCTACCGCTGCATCGTGACCAACGCCGCCGGGCTGAAGACCATCAGCGAGACGGCACGCATCGTCATGGCCGACCATCTGCAGATCGTCGAGCAGCCCAAAGACGTGATCAGCAAGGACGGCGTGAACGTGATCTTCACAGTGGCCGCGGAGGGGGAGAACCTCAAGTACCAGTGGGAATACAGCACCGATGGCGGCAATTCCTGGAGCAAGGCGGATTCCACCACCCACTTTTTCCACTGCACCGCTTCGGCCGCGCAGAACGGATGGCTCTACCGCTGCGTGATCACAGATCCCTCCGGGGCGAAGCTGACCACCCGCGCCGCCAGCATGACCATTGCCGGTCTGCAGTTCACCGTGGCGCCTCAGGATGTGACCACCTCCAATCTCAAGGTGGTGCGCTTCCGGGCAGCTGCCACCGGTGAGGATCTCCACTACCAGTGGCAGATCAGCTACAACGGCAAAGCCTGGTACAACGCCGGCACCTCCCAGAGCCTGACCATGATCGCCACCAAGACTTCCAGCGGCCGCCTGGTTCGCTGCGTGGTCACCGATGGCTACGGCAACTATATCATCAGCAGCCCCGCCAGACTGACGGTCAGCTGAATCCATCAAACATCAACACCCCGCTGCGTCGCAGCGGGGTGTCTTTGTATTCGGGAAGAAGCACCTGTCCTGCCGGGGGCGGCGGGGCAGAGATTATTTCGCGTAGATGAGCCCTACCATCCAGGTCATGAGTCTGGTGGGCAGCAGCCGGGTCAGGAAGACAAAGACCTTGTACTTCCCGCCGAGGGTGCACAGCAGCGGTACATGCTTCTGCAGTGCCTTCTTCGCCACGAAGGCGCCGGCGTCGGCGGCGGTGATGCCGTTGAGCTCGTCGTGCTCCATGACGGCGACAGAGCGGGTGATGCGGCCTTCATACACATCGTCGCCCGCGGGACTCTTCTTTCTGGCGGCGGTGAAGCCGGTGTGGATGTCGCCGGGCATGATGGCGCAGGTCTCGATCCCGAAGGGCTTGATCTCAGGGGCGAGTGCGAGCATATAGGTGCGGACCGCGGCCTTGGAGGCGCTGTAATAGGTCTGGAAGGGGATGGCGATGGGCGCGGCCACGCTGGACATGCTGATGATCCGGCCGCCGCCCTGTTTGCGCATGACGGGGATCACCGCCTTGTTCATCCGGACCATGCCGAAGAAGTTCACGTCGAACTGACGCTGGGCGTCGGCGGTCTCGGTGAACTCCACCGCACCGGAAATGCCGAAGCCCGCGTTGTTGATCAGGACGTCGATCCGCCCCTCCCGCGCGACGATCTCCTGGACGGCGGCCTGCACCTGGCTTTCGTCGGTGACGTCGGCCTGGACGTGGAGGATCCGCGGATCGGTACCCTCAGCGCGGCGGCTCAGCTCATAGACGGTGCAGCCCTGCTCCGCCAGCACCTTGGCGGTCTCCAGCCCGATGCCGGAGGTGCCGCCGGTGATGACGATGACTTTTTTGCTCATTTTCCGCCCAGCTCCTTTGCGATGATGTCCATGGCCTCGTCCAGCAGCGCCTCGGTGTGGGTGGCCATGTAGCTGGTGCGCAGCAGGCAGTCGGCCTCCGGCACGGCGGGGGGCAGGACGGGGTTCACATAGACGCCGTTGTCATAGAGCCGCTTGGCGGTGGAGAGGGTGTTCACCATGTCGTTGGTGTACAGCGGCACGATGGGCGTGGGCACGTCCGCGATGCTCTCCCGAATGCGGACGCCGCGTTTTTTGTATCCCTCTCTGGCGTAGGTGCTGAGCTCCGCAAGCCTCGTCACCAGCTCAGGGTGCTTCTCCAGCTTCCGCAGAGCAGCCAGAGCAGCGGCGCAGCTGGCGGGGGTGATGCTGGCGGTGAAGATGAAGGGTCTGGCGCTGTGGCGCAGATAGTCTGCAACCCTTGCACTGGTGGCAGCGTAGCCGCCGAGGGAGGCCAGGGTCTTGGAGAAGGTGCCCATGTAGATGTCCACCTCGTCCTCCAGACCGAAGTGGCTGGCGGTGCCGCGGCCGCCCTCACCGATGACGCCCAGGGCGTGGGCGTCGTCCACCATGGTGCGGGCGCCGTATTTCTTCGCCAGACGAACGATCTCCGGGAGATTCGCGATGTCGCCGCCCATAGAGAACACGCCGTCGGTGACGATCAGGCAGCCGGCGGTCTCCGGCACCTTCTGGAGCTGCTTTTCCAGATCGGCCATGTCGTTGTGCCGGTAGCGGAGCATCTTGCCGAAGCTCAGCTGGCAGCCGTCATAGATGCTGGCGTGGTTCTCGCGGTCGCAGATCACATAGTCGTGGCGGCCAACCAGCGCGGAGATGATGCTCAAATTGGAGAGGAATCCGGCGGAGAAGGTGACCACGCCGTCCTTTCTGAGGAACTTCGAGAGCTCGTCCTCCAGCTCCAGATGGAGCTCCAGGGTGCCGTTCATGAACCGGGAGCCGCTGCAGCCGGTGCCGTACTGCTCCACGGCCTTGATGCTGGCCTCAATGACCTCGGGATCCACGGTGAGACCCAGATAGTTGTTGGAGCCCAGCATGATGCGGCGCTTGCCCTCCATCATGACCTCCACGTCCTGCCGGGTCTCCAGCGCGTGGAAGTAGGGATAAATGTCCATCTCCCGGGCCTGATCCGCCCTGCCCGGCATAAAGCATTTCTCAAATAAATCCATGCTGTCACTTCCTTTTTTTGTTGGAAAATTAATTCAAATTTTTGAACAATTTCAGAATAGCACAAATTCCTGGGAAATGCAAGAGACCATCGCAAAATCTGGGACAAACCACACAGATTGCGAAAGAGTTACAATAATAATATTACGTTAATTAAATCGTTTGCTTCGGGTTCAAATTCCAGTTTATCAGGTTGTATGAAATGATCCACCGTAGGGCGGGGACCTGTG
>CADCQK010000268.1 GCA_902803575.1 Oscillospiraceae bacterium | reverse complement strand
GTCGTTCTTCATCACGGATTTGATGTTCGGCATGTTTCGTAGACACCTCCTCATCGTATTCTGCATTTGTAGATAATATCATCAACCAACTGAAAATGCAAGCTTTTTTTTCATTTCTTCGGTATAAATCTTTCGAGTTGTGGAAAAATGTTATGTGTACCACTGTATCTTGTGGTTTCAGGGGAGGAGAATGCGCTATGATTCCGTTTCCGCGTACTGATTTGGCCGTCGAAGCCCAGACCCGCGCCCCGTCTGTCAACGGTGTCCGCACAGAAGAACGGACGGAGGGAGGCTTTCGGGTCTCCACCGTTACCATATTAAATAGTATGGCCTCAAAGGAGTTATGTAAACCAATAGGGAATTACCATACCATCACGCTGGACCCGGTACTACGCCGGGAGGAGGCTGCCTTCTCCGCCGCCTCGGAATTGATCTCGAAGGTTTTGCAGTCGCTCTGTCAGATTCCTGCGGACGCCTCTGCCCTGGTGATCGGTCTCGGTAATCGCGCCATCACGCCGGACGCCATCGGCCCCAGAGCCATGGAGTCGGTTCTGGCTACCCGGCATCTGCATAGTCAGTTTCCCGGGTCCTTTCCGGAGCTTCGACCGGTTTGCAGCATCGCAGCGGGCGTCCTCGGGGATACCGGCATTGAATCCGCTTCCATTGTCAAGGCGCTGGTGCGGGATCTGCAGCCGGATCTGGTGATCGTGGTGGACGCGCTGGCCTGTGCGGAGTCGGAACGCCTCTGTCGCACGATCCAGCTTACCGATACCGGCATCACCCCGGGATCCGGTGTTGGGAATGACCGTGAGGCCCTTTCCGAGCAATCTCTGGGTGTCCCGGTTCTGGCCGTGGGCGTTCCGACGGTTATGGACTTCCCCGGAGCAGAATCCGGTCTCTTTGTGACGCCAAGAAACATTGACTCGGTGGTTTCGGATTTCTCTAAGTTGATCGGTTACGCCATCAACCTTGCTTTGCACCCTACGCTTTCCGTTTCGGATTTTGATTTGCTGTTAAGTTGATTGTTTCACGTGAAACAATCCTGCCAATGTTTCACGTGAAACATGAAAGAAACTGGAACAGAGCACTTGAAAAAATGCCATTATGGTGTTATGATAACCAAAACAGAATCATAGGAGAAACAGCAATGGCAATTACAATCGCTGTTGCGAACCAAAAAGGCGGCGTCGGCAAGACGACCACCTGTGTGAATCTGACCTGTGCGCTGAAAAAACGCGGCCGCCGGGTGCTGCTGGTGGACTGCGATCCCCAGGGCAACAGCACCTCCGGTATGGGCGTGGAAAAACAGACTCGACCCAACTGCTACAATATGATGATCGAAGGCGCAGCCGCGAGGGACTGCGTCCGGCACACCAAGTGGGGCGACGTGCTCCCGGCAAACGTGAACCTTTCCGGCTGCTCTGTGGAGCTGGTGCAGGTGCCGAAGCGGGAATACGTCATGAAAAATGCGCTGGCGGAGATCCAGGAGGATTATGACTTCATCCTGATCGACTGCCCGCCGTCCCTGGAGCTGCTGACCATCAACGCGCTGACCGCGGCGAACAGCGTTCTGGTGCCGGTGCAGTGTGAATACTACGCGCTGGAGGGCATCGCAGACCTGATGCGCACCATCAAGATGTGCAACAAGGGACCAAACCCGTCGCTCAGCGTCCAGGGAATCGTCATGACCATGTACGACGGAAGGACGAAGCTCTCCGATCAGGTCGTCACAGAGGTTCGCAGATTTTTCGGAAAAAAAGTCTATAAAACCATGATCCCGCGGAACGTCCGCCTCTCCGAGGCGCCCAGTCACCGGAAGCCGGCCATCGCCTATGACCGGGAATCCAAAGGTGCAAGAGCCTATTTACATCTGGCGGACGAGCTGATCAAGCGGGAGAATAAAGCGGCCAAGAAGGCGAAGGAGGCCGCAGGTGAGTGAAATGAGCAAAGAGAAAAAGAAACGCCTGGGCACCGGCCTGGACGCGCTCTTCGGGGAGGATCTGTCTCTGGAAGAGGAGAACGACGAGGCTGTGTTCGAGCTCCCGGTGGTGAAGATCGAGCCTCGAGAAGACCAGCCCCGCCGTCGCTTCGACGAAGAGGCGCTGGAGGAGCTGGCGGAGTCCATCCGTCAGCATGGCCTGATCCAGCCGATCACGGTAAGGCCGGAGGAAAACGGATTTTACCAGATCATCGCCGGTGAACGCCGCTGGCGCGCAGCCAGAAGGGCAGGGCTGGAGACCATCCCGGTCCACGTGCTGACCGTGGACGAGCAGAAGGCCATGGAGATGGCGCTGGTCGAAAACCTGCAGCGCGAGGACTTAAACCCCATCGAAGAAGCACAGGGCTACGAAATGCTCCAGCAGACCTACGGCATGACCCAGGAGGCGGTGGCGAGCTCCGTGGGACGTTCGAGACCGGCCATCGCAAACGCGATCCGGCTGCTGAGCCTATCAGAACCGGTGCGAAAGCTGGTGGAAAACGGCGAGCTGTCCGCCGGTCACGCCAGAACCCTGCTGCCGCTGTCTGATCCGGATGCACAGCTGAAAGCTGCCGGAACGATACTGGAAAAGAATCTGTCCGTCAGAAGGGCAGAGGCCCTGGTGGACAGTCTGCTGAAGGAACCGGAGCGTGCCGCAGAGACGCAGCGCACAACCGGCGCGGTGGATTATCTGGGGGAGTGCGCCAGAAATCTGGAACAGGCACTGGGCCGCAGAGTCCGTATGACCCAGGGCCGGAAAAACGGCAAGATCGAATTGGAATACTATGACGCGGACGACCGTGAGGCGCTGTTGGAAGCGCTGCAGCAGCTGCCGAAGCGTCAAAAGAAGAATACAGGAGAGAGATAAATGATCGACATTCGACTCATTCGAGAGAATCCCGACCTGGTTCGGGAGAACATGCGGAAAAAGTTCCAGGAGGAAAAGCTCCACCTGGTGGATGAGGTGCTGGAGCTGGATAAGGCCAACCGCGCCGCCATCAGCGAGGCGTCTGACCTCCGTGCAAAGCGCAACAGCCTGTCCAAGGAGATCGGCAAGCTCATGGGCCAGGCGAAGAAGGACCCCTCCAAGCTGGAAGAGGTGGAATCCGTCAAAGCCCAGGTCACTGCCCAGGCCGAGCGTCTGGCAGAGCTGGAGAAGCTGGAGGAGGACTACGAGACGAAGATCCGTGACATCATGATGCGGATCCCTCAGATCATCGATCCCTCCGTGCCCATCGGCCCCGATGACAGCTGCAACGTGGAAGTCCAGCGCTTTGGCGAGGCCACCGTGCCGGAATTCGAGATTCCCTATCACACGGAGATCATGGAGTCCTTCGACGGCATCGATCTCGATGCAGCCCGTCGGGTATCCGGCAACGGGTTCTATTATCTCATGGGTGACATCGCCCGTCTCCACGAAGCGGTGCTGGCCTATGCCCGCGATTTCATGATCGACAAGGGTTTCACCTACTGCATTCCTCCGTTCATGATCAGAAGCGCAGCGGTTGACGGCGTAATGTCATTTGCGGAGAAGGAAAACATGATGTACAAGATTGAGGGAGAAGACCTTTATCT
>CADCQK010000267.1 GCA_902803575.1 Oscillospiraceae bacterium | reverse complement strand
GAGCCCACCGTGGACTACGTGGTGGTGAAATTCCCCAAGTGGCCCTTCGACAAATTCGCCGGCTCCAGCCGGAAGCTGGGCACCCAGCTGAAGGCCACCGGCGAGGTCATGAGCATCGCCCCCAGCTTCGAGATGGCCATGATGAAGGCCATCCGCGGCGCGGAGATCGGCTTCGACACCTTAAATGCACCTCCGGTCAGTGACGCGCCCATTCTGGAGCGGCTGGCTGCCCAGGACGACCGGAGAGTGTTCACGGTCTTTGAGGCACTGAAAGCCGGCGTCAGCGTGGACGAGATCTTCGAGATCACCAAAATCGACCGCTGGTTTTTGTATAAGCTGCTGCACCTTGCGGAATTCGAGCAGCATCTGGAGCGGGAGGGCCTCTGCGACGGCGACTACGAGACTGCCAAGCGCCTCGGCTATCCGGACGCGGCCATCCGGCGGCTCACCGGCGTGGAGCATCTCCCCGGTAAGGACTTCGTCTACAAGATGGTGGACACCTGCGGCGCGGAGTTCGACGCCGAGACGCCCTATTTCTACTCCAGCTGCGACAAATTCTGCGAATCCACCCACTTCCCCCGCAGCGGCAAGGAGACCGTCATGGTCCTGGGTTCCGGCCCCATCCGCATCGGTCAGGGCATCGAGTTTGACTACTCCAGCGTCCACTGCGTCTGGATGCTGAGGGAAATGGGCTACGACGTGGTCATCGTGAACAACAACCCGGAGACCGTCTCTACGGACTACGACACCGCAGACCGGCTCTACTTCGAGCCGCTGTACCCTGAGGACGTCATGAACATCATCCGGGTGGAGCAGCCCATCGGCGTGGTGGTTGCCTTCGGCGGCCAGACCGCCATCAAGCTGACACAGTTTCTGGACAGTCAGGGGGTCACGATCCTCGGCACCTCCGCCGAGAGCATCGACGTGGCCGAGGACCGGGTGCGGTTCGACGCTCTTCTGGAGCAGTTCGGCATCCGCCGCCCCAAGGGCATGGGCGTCAACACCCTGGAGGAGGCCGTGGAGGCTGCGGAAAAACTGGGCTACCCGGTGCTCCTGCGCCCCAGCTACGTCATCGGCGGCCAGAACATGACCATCTCCCGCTGCCGGGCGCACACCGAGCAGTACATGCGCACCATCCTCTCCGGCGGCATCGAAAACCCCGTGCTGGTGGACAAATACATGCCCGGCACAGAGCTGGAGGTGGACGTGATCTCCGACGGCGAGGACGTGCTGATCCCCGGCATCATGGAGCACATCGAGCGGGCGGGCGTCCACTCCGGTGACTCCATCGCGGTCTACCCGCCGTTCAATCTGACAGACACCTTCCTGGAGCGGATCTGCGACTGCTCCGAGAAGCTGGCGCTGGCCCTGGGCACCAAGGGCCTGGTGAACATCCAGTATCTGATCTACGAGGGCGAGCTCTACGTCATTGAGGTCAACCCCAGAGCCTCCCGCACCGTACCCTACATCAGCAAGGTGACCAATGTGCCCATGGTGGATCTGGCCTCCCGCGTCATGCTGGGGGCCAAGCTGGCGGACCTGGGCTACGGCACCGGCCTCTACCGGACGCCGCCTTACAGCGCGGTGAAGGTTCCGGTCTTCAGCTTTGAAAAGCTCAACGACGCCAATTCCATCCTGGGCCCCGAGATGAAGAGCACCGGCGAGGTGCTGGGCATCGGCCGCACTGTGCCGGAGGCGCTGTTCAAGGGCCTCACCGCCGCGGGCTTTACGGTTCCGTCGGAGCACGGCAGAGGCACCGCCGGTGTCCTGCTCAGCGTGGAGGAGAGCGACTATCCCGAGATCATCACTCTCGCCAAACGGTTCTACGATCTGGGCCTGCGGCTCTATGCCACCACCGGCACCGCCGACGCCATTCGGCAGCTGGGGGTAAAGGTGGAGTCCGCCGCCGACCGGGAGGCGATCTACGATCTGCTGGAGGGCGGCAAGCTCAACTACATCGTCTACACCGGCGCGGTGAAGGACGCCACCTACGGCGACTACATCGCCCTGCACCGGAGAGCCATGCAGCTGGGTGTGCCCTGCCTCACCAGCCTGGACACCGCCGACGCTCTGGCGCAGATCATCGCCAGCCGCTTCAATGTCAGCAACACCGAGCTGGTGGACATCAACGCCATGCGGCCCAGACGGCAGAAGGTGGAGTTCGTGAAGCTCCAGAGCTGCGGCAACGACTACATCTTCATCGAGAATTTTG
>CADCQK010000266.1 GCA_902803575.1 Oscillospiraceae bacterium | reverse complement strand
CCGGTGTGATGGAATGGTAGACGTAGCGGATTCAAAATCCGCCGATGGCGACATCGTGTGGGTTCGAGTCCCACCACCGGCACCATTTTTACGAACCCGTAATCCCAACGGATTGCGGGTTTTTCTTCGCTTTTCAGCGCTTTCTTGCGTTTATTTTGCCGTCTCTGTGTTTAATAAGCAAACACGAAAAGCGAGAAAAAAACGCAGTAAATGCTAACCGGGGGAAAGTCAATGATCTGGGCCTGATCCGTGCTCCACCTAAAAAGCGGAAAAGAATAACCTTTTACCAGTTTCTCTTTGAGGAGCTGGTGAAGCGTGACTTCAAAAAGAAATACAAGCGCACCGTGCTCGGCATGGGATGGAGCGTGCTGTCGCCGCTGCTTTCGCTGCTCGTGATGCGCCTTGTCTTCACGCGCTTTTTCGGCCGCACGACGCCGCATTACACCACCTTCCTCTTCTGCGGAAACCTGGTGTTCTCCTTCTTCAATGAGTCCACCAGCCAGGGCATGGGCGCGCTGGTCGGCAACGCCCAAATTTTCACGAAGGTGAACGTCCCGAAATATCTCTTTCTCTTTTCCAAAATCGTCCAGTGCCTCCTCAACTTCTGCCTGACGCTGTGCGTCTTCTTCGTGTTCTGCGCGCTCGACCATATCACGTTCACCTGGCGCTTTATCCTGCTGCTGTACCCGATCGCCTGCCTTGTGCTCCTGAACCTCGGCCTCGGGCTGATCCTGTCGGCGCTGAACGTCTTCTTCCGGGACATGCAGTACCTCTGGAGCGTGTTCACCCAGCTTCTGATGTACGCCTCTGCGATCTTCTATTCCGTGGATGGCTACAGCCCGCAGGTACAGCGCATGTTCCTGGCAAACCCCATGTACCTGATCATCAAGTATTTCCGCGTGATCGTGATCGACGGCACCCTGCTCTCCTGGCCCTATCACCTGCTGATGGCCGCGGAGGCGCTTCTCGCCTTCGCGCTTGGCTGCTTGATGTACAAGAAGTATAACCATCAGTTCCTGTACTATGTGTGAGGTGGCATGATGGCAATTCTGGAAGTAAACAAGGTATCCATCCGATATATCATCGGTGATCTCAAGGACATCGGCCTTAAGGAATACGTCATGCGCAGGCTCACCGGAAACTACCATATCACGGAGTTCTGGGCCGACAAGGACGTGAGCTTCACCCTCGAGCGCGGGGAGATGCTCGGCATCATCGGCTCCAACGGCGCGGGCAAGTCCACGCTTCTGAAGGCCGTGTCCGGCATCATGGTGCCCACCGAGGGCTCGATCCGCCGGGAAGGCACCATCGCCGCCCTGCTGGAGCTCGGAAGCGGCTTTGACGAGGATCTGACTGTGCGGGAAAATACCTACCTCCGCGGCGCGATGCTCGGCTATACGCGGAAATTCATGGACGAGAAATACGACGAGATCATCGCTTTTGCCGAGCTCAAGGACTTTCAGGAGCGGCCCTTCAAGCAGCTCTCCTCCGGCATGAAGTCCCGCCTCGCCTTCTCCATCGCCTGCCTTGTCAAGCCGGATATTCTGATCCTGGACGAGGTGCTCTCGGTCGGCGACGGGGCCTTCCGCAAAAAGAGCGAGGTGAAAATGCGGGAGGTCATCTCCGGCGGCGCGACCACGATCCTTGTCTCCCATTCTCTTATCCAGGTGCGCGAGATGTGCAGCAAGGTCCTGTGGCTCCACAAGGGCCGGCAGATCGACTTCGGCGCCGACGTGCAGGGTATCTGCGACCGCTATCAGGCTTTTCTGGACGGGAAGCTAAAGCTGTGACCGGGGCGTGGCTTTCTTCCCGGCGGCGTAAAGCAGAGCGGCCTTTGTGCATATCGCAGTACAAAGCCCCTTCCGTTTTGGCAACAATGCTGTGCCCGCCTGTGTTATACTATACGCAGCAAACGAAAAAAGGAGTGTTTCCCATGAGCAAAGTCATCAGCACCGATAAGGCCCCCGCCGCCATCGGTCCCTATTCCCAGGCGCGGGAATTCGGCGGCATGATCCTCACCTCCGGTCAGATTCCCCTGAACCCTGCCACCGGCGTTTTTCCCGAGGGGATCGAGGCTCAGACCCGCCAGTCCCTCTGCAACATCCGTTCCATCCTCGAGGCCGCCGGCACCGACATGGGCCATGTCGTCAAGACCACGGTCTTCCTCAGCGACATGAATAACTTCGCCGCCATG
>CADCQK010000265.1 GCA_902803575.1 Oscillospiraceae bacterium | reverse complement strand
TCATATATCATATCATGAAATTTATTAATATGCAACCTTTTTTAAACAAAATGTGCCGTACAATAGAAAATAATTCATCAGGGATTGCATTTATCCCCGGAAATTTGTATAATCAATAGAGGTAACTTGGTTCGATTTAATCGAAAACAAAGGAGATAACATTATGGCAGACTACAAAGCAATTTATCAGCAGAAGCTGAAGACCGCCGCTCAGGTGGCCGAGATGGTGGAGTCCGGCTGGGTCTTCGGCATGGACGCCGCCCCCACCCAGGCCGACGGCATCATGAACGCCATCGCCGAGCACGTCCGCAACAGCGACGTCAAGGGTCTGAAGGTGCATCTCATGTTGGACGGCTATCCCTTCCCGTTCCTGGCGGACGATTCCCTGGACGGGAAGATGAACGGCGTGTCCTGGTTCTCCGGCGGCGGCCTGCGCAAGGCGGTCAACGGTGGCTACGCGGACCTGATCCCCGGCTACTATCGGGATTTCCCCGGCGTGATCCGGAGAATGTACGAGTATGACGCCTACGTGGTCAGCGTCTCTCCCATGGACAGCCACGGCTACTTCAGCCTCGCCACCTCCACCAGCTACTCCCAGGCTATGATCGACAAGGCAAAGCGGATCTTTGTGGAAGTCAACGAGAAGCAGCCCCGGTGCCTCTGCGGCACCCAGCTGCACGTTTCCGAGGTCACTGCCATCGTGGAGAACACCCACGACATGCCGGTGCTGCCGCCCACGAAGATCGACGAGACCAGCAAGATCATCGGCGGCTACATCGCAGAGCAGATCCCCGACGGCGCCTGCATCCAGCTGGGCATCGGCGCCATTCCGGACGCGGTGGGCGCGGCGCTGATGACCAAAAAGGATCTGGGCATCCACACCGAGATGTTCACCACCTCCATGGTGGATCTTCTGGAGAGCGGCGCTGCCAACAACTCCAAAAAGCAGATCCACCGCGGCAAGACTGTCACCACCTTCGCCTTCGGCAGCCAGCGGATCTATGATTTCATCAACGACAACCCCTGCTTCGAGATCCTGCCGGTGGACTACGTGAACGACCCCGACGTCATCTGCCAGAACGACAACTTCATCAGCATCAACGCGGCCCTGGAGGTGGACCTCTTCGGACAGGTCTGCGCCGAGAGCGTCGGCACCAAGCACATGTCCGGCTCCGGCGGCCAGGTGGACTACGTCCGCGGCGCCTGCCAGTCCAAGGGCGGCAAGAGCTTCATCGCCTTCACCTCCACGGCCAAGGGCGGCACCATCAGCAAGATCAAGAACATCCTCACCCCCGGTGCCATCGTCACCACCAGCAAGAACGATGTGGATTACATCGTCACCGAGTACGGCATCGCCCATCTCCGCGGCGAGACCCTTTCCAGCCGCGCCAAGCAGCTGATCGCCATCGCCCACCCGGACTTCCGCGACGAGCTGAAGTTCGACGCGAAAAAGCGCGGCATCATCATCTGATAGAATCCGATCCGACCGGCGCGCCCCAGCGCGCCGGTTTTTCATCCGAAGGACTTTCGGCAAATTGAGAGTTTAACGGGGAGTTGAAGCCTACTCCCCATCCCACTCGGCTCCCTCGGCGAGGGAGCTGGCACGGCGGGAAATAGCCGTGACGGATGAGGTGGAAATCTTGTGCTTCTGCCGAAACCTGGCCACCTCATCAGTCTCGCTTTGCTCGACAGCTTCCCCTCAAGGGGAAGCCTTTAAAAGTGGAATCACATCCCGATAAACTATTATTTGAAAGCACTGAAACCTTACACTCCACGCTCATCAGGAGGCAACCATGTACAGACCTTTGGCAGACGAACTGCGCCCCACGTCTTTGGAGGACGTGGTGGGACAGAAGCACATCCTGGGCGCCGACGGTATGCTCCGGCGGATCGTCCAGTCCGGCCAGATCCCGAATATGGTGTTCTACGGCCCCTCCGGCACCGGCAAGACCACCGTGGCCAGCATCATCGCCGCCAGAACCAACCGCACCCTGCGGCGGCTCAACGCCACCACGGCGGGCATCTCGGACATCCGCGCCATCATCGCGGAGCTGGACACCATGCTGACCCCCGGCGGCGTGCTGCTGTATCTGGATGAGATCCAGTACTTCAACAAAAAGCAGCAGCAGTCTCTGCTGGAGTTCATGGAGGACGGACGGATCACGCTGATCGCCTCCACCACGGAAAACCCCTATTTCTACATCTACAACGCGGTGCTCAGCCGTTCCACGGTCTTTGAGTTCAAGCCCGTTCCGGCCGCCGAGGCGGCGAGAGCGGTGAAGCGGGCCATCCGGCTGCTCTCGGAGCGGGAGGGCGTCACTGCGGACACGGAGGTCGGCACCGAGGAGTACATTGCCTCCGTCTGCGGCGGGGATGTGCGGAAAGCCCTGAACGCCGTGGAGCTGCTGTTCTCTGCGGCGAAGCGGGATGGGGAGACCGTCTTTCTCACCCGTGACGACGCGAAAGCCATCACCCAGAGAAGCGCCATGCGCTACGACCGGGAGGGGGACGACCACTTCGACGTGGTGTCGGCGCTGATGAAGTCCCTGCGCGGCTCCGACCCGGACGCGGCGCTGCACTATCTGGCGCGGCTGCTGGAGGCGGGAGACCTCATGGGCGCCTGCCGCCGGATCCTCTGCTCCGCCAGCGAGGACATCGGCCTTGCCTATCCCCAGGCGGTGGGCATGGTGAAATCCTGCGTGGACAGCGCCCTGCAGCTGGGACTTCCGGAGGCGCGGCTGCCGCTGGCCCAGGCCTGCATCCTTCTGGCCACGGCACCGAAGTCCAACAGCGTGGTCATGGCCATTGACGCCGCCATTTCCGACGTGAAAAAGGGGAAGGCCGGCCCCATTCCCAGAGAGCTCCAGAACGTCCACGCCGACGGCACCGGTTTCGAGCGGGAGCAGGGATACCTGTACCCCCACAACTACGATCACCATTGGGTCAAGCAGCAGTACCTGCCGGATGAACTGGCGGGTACGCATTATTACGAATACGGCGACAATAAAAACGAGCAGGCCGCCAAGGCCTACTGGGACAAGATCAAGGAGTGAGAAAATGGACATTCAGGTCGGCGATATTCTCACCATGAAAAAAGCCCATCCCTGCGGCGAAAAACGCTGGCAGGTGCTCAGAACCGGGGCGGACTTCCGACTCAAATGCATGGGCTGCGGACACGAGGTCATGGGCGCCAGATCCAAGTTTGAAAAGAACGTCCGCGCCATCGACCCATCCGGCAGAATGCTGTAAAAATTCCGTAACATTTTGGTCGGAATGTTGAACAATTTGAAAATTTTTAGCTTTTTACTTGACAAATGTTCCAAAAAGCGTTAATCTGTATACAACAGGTGCGACGCACCAAACCCCGCAAGGGAAAACTTGAAAAGGAGATTATATCATGGATTTCAGAAGCACTTCGGTTAGAGATTTTATTGAAGATCTGGGCGGCAAGGACCTGATGCAGCAGTACACTCCCAACCTGCTGAAGTTCCCCCTGAAGCTGTTCTATAAGAAGACCTGCGGCGACATTTTCGATCTGTGCCTGAAAAAAGGCCACGTCACCCAGGAGGCCGCCGAGGCTCTGCAGGCTGCTTTCGAGGCCAAGTATCCTGACTAATCAGTAATCGAATTCCGATTCGAGGTTAGACCAAAGTACATACCATCCACGCTCCGGAATCTCCGGAGCGTGGTTATTTTTTGCTTGCGTATGGGGCGCTCCCATATTATAATGATGGCAGCAACAGGAAAACGCAGAAAGGATGTTTTTTGTGGAATATCGCATCGAGCACGACACCATGGGCGAGGTCTCCGTCCCGGCCGACCGGCTGTGGGGCGCCCAGACCCAGCGGAGCTTTGAAAATTTCCGCATCGGCAAGGAGAAAATGCCCATGCCGGTGATCTATGCCCTGGCCGCCATCAAGGAGGCTGCCGCCAAAACCAACGCATCTCTCGGCACCCTGGATCCGAAGCTGGCGGAGGCCATCGTCACCGCCTGCGAGGAGATCTGCAAAGGTCAGTGGGACGGCGAGTTCCCCCTGGCCGTCTGGCAGACCGGCAGCGGCACCCAGACCAACATGAACGTCAACGAGGTGGTGGCCCATCGCGCCAACGCCATCCTGGGGGAGAATCTGGTGCACCCCAACGACCATGTGAACCGCTCCCAGAGCTCCAACGACGTCTATCCCTCCGCCATGCACATCGCGGCGGTGCGGACCATTGAGCGGGACGTGATCCCGGCGCTGGACCGGCTCTATAAGACCCTGGACGATCTGAGTCTGGAGTACAGCGGCGTGGTGAAGATCGGACGCACTCACCTGCAGGACGCCACACCCCTGACCCTGGGACAGGAGATCAGCGGCTGGGCCAGCATGCTCTCTCACAGTAAAGAAATGCTGCTGAAGAGCCTGGACAGCATCTCCGAGCTGGCTCTGGGCGGCACGGCGGTGGGCACCGGCCTGAACGCCCCCGCGGCCTTCGGCACCGAGGTGGCAAAGGAGCTGTCGAAGATGCTGGGACATGAATTCGTCTCGGCGCCGAACAAGTTCCACGCCCTCACCAGCAAGGACGCCATCGTCTACGCCCACGGCGCACTGAAGGCTTTGGCGGCGGATCTGATGAAGATCGCCAACGACGTCCGCTGGCTGGCCTCCGGGCCCCGCTGCGGTCTGGGCGAGCTGATGATCCCGGAAAACGAGCCCGGCTCCTCCATCATGCCCGGCAAGGTGAACCCCACCCAGTGCGAGGCGGTCACCATGGTGGCGGTGCAGGTCATGGGCAACGACGCCGCCATCGGCTTCGCTGCCAGTCAGGGCAACTTCGAGCTGAACGTGTTCCTGCCGGTGATCCTCTATAACTTCCTCCAGTCCGCCAGACTGCTGGCAGACGTGATGGACTCCTTTAACCGGAACTGCGCCTCCGGCATCAAGGCCAACCGCAGCGTCATCGCAGACCACCTGCGGGATTCGCTGATGCTGGTCACTGCGCTGAATCCCCACATCGGTTATGAGAATTCCGCCAAAATTGCGAAATATGCCCATAAGACCGGCATGACCCTCCGGGAGGCCGCCGTGGCGCTGGATTTGGTGACGCCGCAGCAGTTTGACGAGTGGGTGCGGCCGGAAAAAATGGTGCATCCTCAGGAACGATGAAACAGAAAAAGCTTGGCCTTTTTTACGGGGCATACATCCTGTCCATGCTGATCATCGGCACCAACGGCTATCCGGTCTCGAAGATGTCGCTGGACAGCGGACAGATCGTCCTGATGCGCACGCTGATCGGCGGTCTGCTGCTCACCGTCGTGGTGCTGCTCATGGGCGGCTTCGACCGAAAGGCCATCCGTTCTGAATGGGTGCCGCTGCTGATCGGCGGCGCGGCGCTGGGTCTCAACTGGGTGGCGCTGTTCACGGCCTACCGGATGCTGAACGTGAGCCTCGCGACCCTGATCTACTACGCCGGCCCCATGATCGTGCTGCTGCTGTCGCCGATCCTGTTCAAGGAAAAGCTGACCGGTAGCAAGCTCATCGCGGTGGCGGTGGTGGCGGTGGGCCTGGTGTGCATCTCCGGGAGCATCGCGGCAGGCGGTCTCAGCGTTCCGGGGCTTCTCTGGGCGGTGCTGGCGGCGCTGTTGTACGCCACGCTGATCACTTTCAACAAGCGAATTGTGCGCACCAGCGGCCTCCAGACGGCGGCCATCGAGCTGGACGTGGCCTTCGTGGTGGTGATCATCTATGTGCTCTGCACCACCGGACTGCCGCACATTCAGAAATCGGACGTGCCTTATGTGCTGTGGATCGGCGCCATCAACACGGGCCTTGCCTATCTCCTGTATTTCTCCGGTCTGCAGAAGCTGCCGGGGCAGTCGGTGGCACTGATCAGCTACGTGGACCCGGTGTCCGCACTGATCTTCTCGGCGCTGCTGCTGGGAGAGAAGATGACCGCCATCCAGCTCATCGGCGCGGTGCTGATCATCGGCGGCGCCATGCTGGGGGAGCTTTTGAAAAGAAACAGGCAGGAAGATCCTGCATCATCATGATACTGTGAAAGGAGACAGCAAAATGAAGTTTTACAAATGCGAAAAGTGCGGCAAGATGGTCGGCATCGTGAAGGGCTCTGCATGTCCCACCATGTGCTGCGGTGAAGAGATGGTGGAGCTGGTGCCCGGCACCACCGACGCCGCCCAGGAGAAGCACGTCCCCGTCTACACGGTGGAGGGCAATATGGTCTGCGTTCAGGTGGGCGAGGTCGCGCACCCGATGCTGCCGGAGCACTACATCGAGTGGGTCGCCCTCCAGACCAAGGAAGGCAACCAGCGCAAGAGCCTGAAGCCCGGCGACGAGCCCAAGGTCTGCTTCGCTATCACCGACGGCGACGAGGTTCAGGCAGTTTACGCCTACTGCAACCTCCACTCCCTCTGGAGCAAATAGTTTCAGATCCAAAACCCAAAACAGCCACCGGATTTCCGGTGGCTGTTTTATGTTGGAAGGGAAATCGGGAGTTTAATCGTATGAGAGTGAAGAGTAGAGCGTGAAGTTATGGAATCACTTCGTGATGAATGAAAACACTTCCTTTTTCAACCTTCTTTATCTCCATTCTACACTCTCGCTGAGCAATAAACTATCATTTGTTTCCCCTCTCCCCTGCATAAAAATGACACGGCCGAAGCCGTGTCATTTTCTTGATTAATACTTGAAATCGTGGGCGTCCTGAAGGACCATTTCCTTGACCTTCATCAGACGAACCTTGGTGGAGCTCTCGTTCTCGTCCAGCTTCATGGTGATGTAGCGGATGTTTTCCTCCAGCTCCGGGATCATGACGTATTCCAGCGCGTTGACACGCCGGCGGGTTTTCTCGATCTCCTGGGCCAGCAGCTGCATGCTCTT
>CADCQK010000264.1 GCA_902803575.1 Oscillospiraceae bacterium | reverse complement strand
GAGGCCAGCGCCACCTTCGGGAAAGAGCTGAAGCTCCACAAACCGGAGGTCAAGGGCTGCGAGGACGACATTCACAACCACGTCAGCGTTCGCATCGACGATCCGGAGCTCTGCCCCCGCTACACCGCCCGCATGGTGCGGAACGTGAAGATCGCCCCCAGCCCCAACTGGATGCGGGAGCGTCTGCGCAACAGCGGCGTGCGCCCCATCAACAACATCGTCGACATCACCAACTACGTCATGCTGGAGTACGGTCAGCCCATGCACGCCTTCGACTTCAAGTGCATCGGCGGCAAGCAGATCATCGTCCGCCGGGCTGCCGAGGGTGAGACCATCCAGACCCTGGACGGCAACGAGCGCCCGCTGAACCCCAACATGCTGGCCATCTGTGACGAGACCAAGCCCGTGGCTCTGGCCGGCGTCATGGGCGGCGCCAACTCCGAGATCGAGGGCGACACCGCCATGGTGGTCTTTGAGAGCGCCAACTTCAACGGCCCCTCCGTCCGCCGCACCGCCGCCGCCCTGGGCATGCGAACCGAGGCCAGCGGCCGCTTCGAGAAGGGTCTCGACCCCATGGGCACCGTGGAGGCCGTGGACCGCGCCTGTGAGCTGGTGGAGCTGCTGGGCTGCGGCGAGGTGCTCCAGGGCACCATCGACGTGGTTCCCAATGAGATCCAGCAGAAGACCGTCAAGCTGGAGCCTGAGAAGATCAACGCCCTCCTGGGCACCGACATCGACGTTTCCGAGATGCGCCGCATCCTGCTGAGCCTGGGCTTTGAGCTCGACGGTGACACCATCCTGGTTCCCTCCTGGCGCGGCGACGTGGAGCACTACTCCGACATCGCGGAAGAAGTGGCCCGGTTCTTCGGCTACAATGAGATCCCCAACACCCTGATGCGCGGCGAGACCACCACCGGCGGCTACTCCGACCGGCAGAAGGCCGAGCGCACCATCGGTTCTCTGGCCCGCACCCTGGGCTTTGACGAGATCATCACCTACTCCTTCATCAGCCCCTCCTGCTACGACAAGATCCGTCTGCCGGAGGAGAGCCCGCTGCGGGACAGCATCAAGATCCTGAACCCCCTGGGCGAGGACACCTCCATCATGCGCACCACGGTGCTGCCCAGCATGCTGGAGATCCTGACCCGGAACTTCAACTACCGCAACGCCTCCGTGAAGCTCTATGAGCTGGGCCGGATCTACTTCCAGCGTGACGACGGCATGGCCGACGAGCCCAAGGTGCTGTGCCTGGGTGCTTACGGGGAGGACATGGACTTCTTCGCCATCAAGGGCGCCGTGGAGCAGATCCTCAAGGGCCTGCGCATCGAGAACGTCTCCTTCGAGGCGGAAAAGGCCAACCCCTCCTACCACCCCGGCCGCTGCGCAACGGTCTATGCAAACGGCGTGAAGCTGGGCGTGGTGGGTCAGCTCCACCCGCTGGTGGCCAAGAACTACGGTGTGGACGCAGAGCTCTACACAGCCGAATTGATGCTGGACGAGCTGCTGGCTCAGCGCGGCGCCACCCCGGTCTATCAGCCGCTGCCGAAGTTCCCGGCGGTCACCAGAGATATTTCCGTCACCTGCGGCGCCGCCATCCCGGTGGCGAAGCTCCAGGAGTGCATCAAAAAAGCCGGCGGCGAGATGCTCCGCAGCTGCGAGCTGTTCGACGTCTACACCGGCGCCCCCATTCCCGCAGGCATGAAGAGCGTCAGCTTCTCCCTGGCCATGCGCAGTGACGATCAGACCCTCACCGACGAGCACGCCGAGAGCATCGTCTCCAGCGTTCTGGCGGCACTGAAAGACGAATATCAGGCGCTGATCCGATAAAAATTGAAGAAAATTAATAAAAATTCACAATTTTTCGTAACTTTTCTTCATTTTTCGCAAAATTTCCTCTTTACAGATTCAAATTTTCTGGTATAATAGACAAATAGAAATTGTCTCCGGGAGGTGGATTTACATGGGAGACCAGAAAACGCAGAAAAGCCCGACCATTGAGATCAACCAGACGAAAAAGTTTACGGCGATCGACAGCAAAACGGAAATGAAAGAGACCCTCTCTTCCGTGTATAACGCCCTGGTCGTCAAGGGTTACAATCCCATCAATCAGCTCGTGGGGTACATCCTCTCCGAGGATCCGACCTATATCACGAACTACAACGGCGCCAGAAGCATGATCTGCCGTCTCGATCGAGATGAGCTCCTGCAGGAGCTGCTGAAAAGCTATTTGGGCAAATAACATCAAATCCCCGACTCAATGAGCCGGGGATTTTTCCTGAATTCCGAATAAAAAATAAAAATTTCTCTTGACAAATTCAAAATCTCGGTTATAATAGCATATGCGCGTAGCGGAATTGTGTAATGGTAGCACACCGGACTCTGACTCCGTTTGTGAGGGTTCGAAT
>CADCQK010000263.1 GCA_902803575.1 Oscillospiraceae bacterium | reverse complement strand
TTCCTTCTTCCGGCGAAATCTCGGAAGCAGCATGGGCTGCCGGTCCAGATCGCTCATGTCGGCGATCACCCGGCCGTCGTCATCGTCGTAGGTCTTCTTGCTCATGATGCAGCCCTCAGTCGTAAAGGTGGCAGACTACATAGTGGCCGGGCTCGATCTCCTTCTGCTCGGGGGTGACCTCCTTGCACTGGGCCATGCACTTGGCGCAGCGGGTGTGGAAGGGGCAGCCCTTGGGCGGGTTCGCCGGGGACGGAATGGAGCCCTCCAGCACGATGCGCTCCATCTACGCAGTTCATAGATTGTGCTGTCTCTGGTTTTTTATCAATTTAGTCATATTATTAATCTTTTTTTCATTTTTCCCTTGCAATGATTCTGAACTTGCAGTATACTGAACAAAAGAATGTATAATTGCCGAATAATAACTTTTCCTTTCCGGCGGTACGCGATTATTGCAAAGAAAAAGAAGGAAGAATATGGTTCGAAAAGTCATTACTGCCGCAGCCATGGACATTATGGTGCTCAAGGGACGCTTAAGTCTCCGGCACATGGAGGCCATGTCGAGATCTCCCATGCAGTACAACCAAAAGCTCCTGAAGCGCATCATCCGCCGCAACCGGAACACCGTATACGGTCAGGAGCACCATTTTGGCGACATCCGCACTCTGGAGGATTTTCGCAGGAACATTCCGCCCTCCGTCTATGAGGACTATGCCGACTACATTGAGAAAACCAAAAACGGCGAAGAAAACGTCCTCACCTGTGACAGGATTCTGGGCTACTCCAGGACTTCCGGCTCCTCCGGCGTGCCGAAATACATCCCCGCCACCAGGGCCTCGCTGAAAGCCTATGTGAACTACACCTGGACCCGCGCCCTGGCCCTCGGCGCCGAGGAGCTGAAGCGAAACGGAAAGCGCTATCATCCCGGCAGAGGACTGTTCCTCTCCCCCGCCACCAATGACCGGCTCCCCGACGGCAGACTCTGCAGCAACATCGCAGAAATCGGCGCCGAGCAATACGGCGTCTTTTACCCCTATGTGCTTGCAATCCCTCTGAAAAAGCTCTTCGACGTGAACGACGGGGACTATGTATACAACATCTACCGGTTCGGTCTCTCCGATCCGGATCTGACCTTTATCTTCTCGGTGTTTTTCACCGTCAATGTGGGGCAGATCACCTATCTGAAAAACCACTGGCGGATGCTGGTGAATGACATCGAAAAAGGCACCATCGATCCCTCGGTGGAACTGAATCCGCTGCTTCGAAAGGCACTCATGAAGCGGATCAAGCCCATGCCGGAGCGGGCCGCCTATCTGAGGGCACAGTTCGAGCAGGGATTCGACGAAACGCTGTTTTCCAGGCTCTGGCCGAATCTCACCTTCGTCAGCAGCATCGGCAACGCCTCCTTCAAGCCGGCCGCCGACCGGACCCGCGAGGTGATTGGCAATGTGCCCTTCGACTTTTCCATCTACGGGGCCTCGGAGGCGCTGATCGCCTGCAGCTATAAACTGGAGTCCGACGACATGCAGCTGCTGGCTGACAGCTGCTTCTATGAATTCGTGGAGCACAACGGAGATCAGAATCGCTTCCTCACTCTGGACCAGTTGGAACAGGGCAAACGGTACGAGATTCTGATCACCAATCAGGCGGGACTGTACCGCTACCGGCTGAAGGACGTGATCGAGGTCCGCGGCTTCCGGAACCAGTGTCCGCTGATCGCCTTCAGCTTCCGAAAGGGGCAGCTGTTCAACATCGCCGGAGAGAAGTTCAGCGAGGAGGACGCGCGGAACACCATCGAGATGCTGGAAAAGGCCCACGGGATCAAGCTCGACTACTGGCTGTTTTATCAGGATGACAGTGTCTCCCCCGGAAGATATGTGCTTGCGGTGGAGTCCGATCTGGATCTGGACTGGGAGAATTGCATTGACGAGCTGGAGGACTATATGGGACAGTGCAACAAGCGCTACCCCAGCCAGCGGGCCAAGCAGTTCATCGGCCGTCTGATCATCCGGCACCAGCAGCCAGGCACCCATGAGGCCTGGAAGCAGAGCCGGATCGACCAGGGGGCCGCCGCCGCGCAGGTGAAGCCCGTGCACTCTCTGGACAATGACCTGAAGCGGGAGTTCTTTCTCAGCCGCCTGATGCCGGAGACTTGAAGTTTTGTGCATTCTGTCCCATCAAAAAGCCCGTGGGTCATGCGATAAATGAATACAAATATGGCAATATGTAACAGAAAACAAATTTTTAAAAAGAGTGGAGGACATGACATGAAGAAAACCACCAGATTTCTCGCTCTGGTTCTGACGCTGATGATGCTCTTCTCCTGCATCGGCATGGAAGCCTTCGCCGCCACGGCTGAGACCGTGAAGCAGTACGGCGCGAACCCCGACGGCGGCTATCTCGCCATCGGCGACAGCATCTGCCGCGGCTGCGGTACAGCCGGATATCCTCATCCGTATTATGACTATGCGCAGCGGAACGTAGAAGGCGCTTTCCCCTACATCATCGCCCAGGCGGTGGGCTGCAGCACACCAGACGACATCACAGACCAGACCGGCAACTACTGGCCTCTCTGCTACCCCGGTATGACGCTGGGCGTAACAATGGATCTGTTCGGCATCGAGGATGATTTCAGCGACACCGCATTCGATTACTCCAACTATGACCACATGATGGAGAAATTCGGCCACGAGGGCTCCGCCGTCGGCGTCCGAGGCGAGACCTACACCACCCCCGCCACCGTCGGCAGCGTTCTCGATCTGGCGCAGAAGGCCAGTCTTATCACCGTGGAGCTGGGCATGTGCGACGTGTTCTATCGCGCTCTGCGCATCGCGGAGAGCGGCGGCTTCCTGGCTGACGGCATTGAGCTCGATCTCAGCGATCCCTCCGCACTTCTGAGCTTTGCAAAGACCTATCTGAGCGAGATGAACAACGGCTTCCAGTACTGGAAAACCTGGTATCCGAAGCTGATTGAGCGTCTCAAGGAGCTCAACCCCGAAGCCACCATCGTGATGGTCGGCTCCTTCAACATTGCCGGCGGGCTCAGGATCACGGATGACATGGTGGTCCCCGTGGGCAACGCTGTCTCCGCCATCACCGCCTCCATGAATCTGCTTTACAAGCAGTGGGCCAAGCAATACGGTGTGATCTATGCAGACATCAGCAACACCGAGACACTGGCTGCCGAGAATGAGTGGTCACTGCTGGGTGACTTCCTGGCCAACGCCGAGATTGCCTCCCATCCCGCTCCTGCGGGCAATGCCTACATCGCCCGCCAGATCCTCTCCGTCCTGCCTGACGCAGAGGGTGAAACCAAGACCCCCAAGGGGCTCAACGTGGATCTGGGCCGCTTCACCAAGGTGGACAAGGTGCTCATCAACGGCGTGCCAGTTCTGAACTACGAGATGGACGGCACCGTTCTGAAAGTTCACTGCTATGATCCCCTGGCCGTGAGCCTGATCATCGTCTCCAAGGACGACAACGGCGACACCGCGGTGCAGAGCTATCAGCTGGCCTTCAAGAACGGCAGCTTCGACGCCTATCGCGTATACGCCACCAATAACCTGAAGGCCACCGTGTTCAAACCGGTGAAGAACGTCTTCAACATCACCAAGAGCGTCCTCAGCGGCTTCGCCGGACTCTTCAACAAAGACTGAGACACAATCAAACAGATTTGCCTCCGCCGGGTTTCCGGCGGAGGCAGTTTTTGTGACAAAGTTATTTACATAATATATTTTATGTTAATATTTTGATGATTCAAATTCTTTTCTGAGGTACGATATCAATTAGAGGTTATCTGCCAGCTCCCCGATTAGCTGGAATTTGAAATAGTGAAACCCAGCAAAAACACGCTGCAGCATAATAACTGCAGCGTGTTTGTGATTATAGTATCATGGTCATGATCCAGATGACCAGGGCGCCTGCGGCAATGAAGATGCCGCCGATCAGAAGCGAGGCTCCGATGGCGCTTTTGATGATGACCATCCGGTCTTCTTTGCTCATCTGCTGGGCGTCCGGATCCGGC
>CADCQK010000262.1 GCA_902803575.1 Oscillospiraceae bacterium | reverse complement strand
TACGGGGGTTGGAGTTAATGTGTCTGGCGGCGTGGTATGTCTGCCGGCCGGTTTGGGGCCAGCCGGCAGAACGCCCCCAAACGATAATGCGGTAAGAAAGGTCACCGCCGTTATCCAGTGTTGATTATTCGCCTGCATGTTGAGGCAAAAAGTGTAATTTTATAGTCACACCATAATTAGGGAATGATATATCAAAATGCATTATACATCAATGGTTTTATAAAATCAAGCGGGAACAATATAAAAGTACACCTTCTTAATCAGTTTTCGGTAATTTGAATCAATGTTTCACCAAAAACTTGTGATTTTTGGATAATTTTATGTGGGAACAATCTGTCTTCTTCTCCGTACAATCATCACTCGTCTCCGCTTTCAGTCTCCATTCTGAAAGACGGAGCGTTTTTTCTTTCCTCTGCCCATCGGGAGAACGTCCTCGGACTCACGCCGAGTTTGGCCGCAGCGCCTCTGCCGGAGAGCTCCTGCCGCATCCAACTGGCGTACACCACATCGAACTCCGCGGGGATCTCCAATGGCGCGCGGCCGAACTTCACGCCCCTGGCTTTCGCCGCCGCAATGCCCTCTGCCTGCCGCTGGCGGATCATCTCGCGCTCCGTCTGCGCAACGTAGCTTAGTAGCTGCAATACAATGTCCGCGATCAGCGTGCCGATCAGATCCCGGCTTTCGCGGGTGTCCAGCAGCGGCATGTCCAGTACCACGATCGCAACTTTTTTCTCCTTCGTGATGATCCGCCATTGCTCCTGGATCTCGGCATAGTCCCGGCCCAGGCGGTCGATGCTTTTGATCACCAGCGAATCGCCGCGCTTGAGCTTTCGAAGCAGCTTTCGGTACTGCGGACGGTGAAAATCCTTGCCGGACTGCTTGTCCAGATAGATCCGATCCGGCGCGATCCCCCATGCCTGCAGGGCGATCATTTGACGGTCTTCGTTCTGCTCCCGCGTGGAGACCCTGGCGTAGCCATATTCCATATGAGCATCTCCTTTCCACTTCGCCTTAGGTCGAGCTTTCAGCCTTCCCGCTTGATTTTAACGTTCCCCATAATAAATACCCCCGTTCCTGTTGTTAATACAGAAATGGGGGTATTTTTTATGATTTTGTCATGATTTCCGGCTGATTCTCCCAGCATTTAGTTAATACTGGATTATTAGGAAGATTCTGGATTCTCTGTGCGTAAAAAAACTCCCCCGCGCAAACGCGCGGGGGATGGGTGGGTTGCTGAGTTCTCAGGAAGCGAACATACTTCCCGTTCCGTCCTGGAAAGCGTCGTAGCACTGCAGGTCCGTATCATCCCAGCTGTCATCGAAGGCAGGCGTCCCGCAAGAAACAAGCGTTCCTCCAAACACTTGCCAATCGCCATAGTTCAAGCTGTAGGTGCATGTAGTTGTATTCTCATTGAAGGTCGGGCCATTTCCACTGCCCCAGTGAGAATCCACCTTGCAGCCGCTGGAGATGTGTTCTGCAAGCACAAAGCTCTCCGCATAAAGAGCGGGCTTTTGATAATCTTTTTTCATTACTTTCACCTCACTCAATCAACCAAACAGCCGGGAAATGCTGCGGAACAGATTGCTTACAAAGCTGGAGACAATCTGCTTGACGATGTCGTGAACCGTGGGCTGCTGGGTCGGGGCCGGGGTCGGCTCGACAACAGGCTCAGGGCTCTGCTCCGGGGACGGTTCCGGGCTGGGTTCAATTTCGGGCTCGGTACCGGGCTCCGTTCCGGTCTGCTCTTCGTCAACATAGTTCGCCATGACCTTGAGCGTCTCGGCGTTGACCGCGAGCTTGAGGGTCGTGAGATCGGTGTTGATTGCGTCAGGCTCAACGATGGCGTCAGTCTCGTCCTCAACAGACAGCACCTGCGCTTTTTCATTGGTCACATCGCCAAGTGTCAGCTTGGTGCTGGTGCCGCTGACCTTCAGATCGGTCACAGCGATGACGGCATCACTCTTGTTCACGATCATAAAGGTGCTGCCGCTCATGGGAACGATCTCGTAGTACATATCCACGGCGGACTTGACAGTCGCCTTATGGGCATCATCCGCAGTCTCCGCATTCGTGAACCAGACTTCCTTATCGTTCTGAGAACCGGTGCTGAGACCGACATAGAACTTGGCACCATCGCCGACCAGAGTCGTATAGTTATCCACCGTGAAGGCAATGCCCTGACCACTGCTGAGATAGATCTCGTTCTTGGGACTGTTGTTCTTGTATGCCTCGTAGGTCGTCTGATACATCTTCGTCAGCGAACCGTCTTCAGCCTTGGTCACAGTTCTGATGCCGCTGGGATTGTCAACATAGAGGACGCCGCTGATGTTGGCCATGACGGTGTCAAGATCCTCCAGCCAATCCTCGTCCATCTGATCCGCGCCCTGAACATAGCTGAATTCCTTCGTGGTGTCGTTGAGCAGCAGCTCGCGGAGGTTGAAGAAGGACGCATTCTTCTCGGAGGCAACGTTGTTGTCCGTGTAGACGCTCTTCTGGACTTCCGGAGCAGTATTCACGGCATTGTAAACGCGGATGCCGTCAACCTTGTAATTGGAGTTGGCAGAAACAGCGACCTTCACCACATAGGTGCCCCACTCAGGCGCCACGAAGTGCAGAGTCGGCACATTGTAGCGGGTCTCCTCGGAGTAGTTCTTCATGACCTTGGCCTTGATGTCAGCGACTCTCGTCGTGCCGTCTGCCTGGAAGAGCGCAGCCTGGACATACTGGCCGCCGCTGTAGGTCGTGCAGTAGATGTCGATGCCGGTGCCGGTGAACTTGTATTCATAGGTGCCAGCAGCGGTATTAGCCTGTTCATCCGTATTGCTGGTGGCGCCGTCGAGGCTGGCGTTGTAGCCGATGCCGTCGCCGACGGGGATCGCATCGCCATCGGCAAGGTCATCATCGAAATAGATGTTGCTGGCGGGGACGGTGTTGACCTGCGTCCAGCCGGCGCCGTCGACAAACGCGTGCGTTTCAGGTTTAACCACCTTGCTGCCGTAAACCAGCGCACTGTCAGCGCCAATATAGGACTGGTTGATCACCGCTTCCTTGTCAGCCTGTTTGCCAGAGCTGAGCTGATAGGTGAAGTTCCCGCCATCGATATTGTACGTGCCGTTGCTGATTGTTCCCACAGCTTTCCACCTTTGCATACCGGTGGAAATGATCATCGGAGCATTAAAATCGATGACTCTCGTAACACGGGCAATGTTTTCTTCCGGGGAGGCAACGGCGAGAACCGCGTCCGACGAGTTCGGGCCGGGATAGACGCCCGCGTCGCCGCTGTTGGACCAGAGGTGTCCGCCCTTCTTCGGCTCCACGTTGTGGATCGTCACGACGAGCTTTTCGCCCGGCTTGTTGGCATCCGTATAGAGGGCGGAATAGTCAAATCCCGTCACCGAGAGACGACCGTTCGTGGTG
>CADCQK010000261.1 GCA_902803575.1 Oscillospiraceae bacterium | reverse complement strand
CAGAACGTCGGTCATCTCGTTGCCGCGCTCGCCGCAGCCGATGTAGACCACGATGTCCACGTCGGACCACTTGGCCAGCTGGTGCTGGACGACGGTCTTGCCGCTGCCGAAGGGGCCGGGGATGGCCGCCGTGCCGCCCTTGGCAATCGGGAACAGCGTGTCGATGATACGCTGACCGGAGTTCATGGGTTTGTTCGGTGCAAACTTCTGTGCATAAGGACGCGCCACACGGACGGGCCAGCGCTGGATCATGGTCAGCTCGTGGTCCTCCCCCGCCTCGTCGGTGAGGACGGCGACGGTGTCCGCAACCTTGAAGTCGCCGGACTGGACGCTCTTGATGGTGCCCTTCATGGTGGGCGGCACCATGATCTTATGCAGAATCGCGGTGGTCTCCTGAACGGTGCCGATGACGTCGCCGCCCACCACCTTGTCGCCGGCCTTGACGACCGCGTCAAAGTGCCAGACGCGCTCACGGTTCAGGGCGGGCACCTCGATGCCTCTGGTGATGGTAGAGCCCGCGATGTCGCGGATCTCCGGCAGAGGACGCTGGATGCCGTCATAGATGTTCTCCAGCATGCCGGGGCCCAGCTCCACGCTCAGGGGCATTCCGGTGGTCTCGACTGCGGCGCCGGGGCCCAGACCGGAGGTCTCCTCGTAGACCTGGATCGAGGCGCTGTCGCCGGACATGTTCAGGATCTCGCCGATCAGACGCTGAGAGCCCACGCGCACAACGTCGGAGACGTTGGCGTCCGCAAGCCCGTTCGCTACGACCAGCGGGCCGGAAACTTTGGTAATCGTTCCACTCAAATTACATACTTCCTTTCATTGAAGGATTTTAGCATTCCGCTTACAGCGGATAAAGTCATTAAAGAATGTCTGTGCCGACAGCTCTTTCCACGGCGTCTTTGAGCGCCTTCTGGCCGAGACCGAGGGGCCCTTCCCTGCCGGGGATCAGGATGATGGCCGGGGTGGGAGAATCCTTGTACCGGTCGATCTCCGGCTGGATCTGCGCTGCCAGCTGCTCCTCCACGTAGATGATGGCGTAGTCCTCGCTGTCGCGGGTCAGATGCCGCAGGGTCTTGCGGGCCTCCTCCGCATCCGCTACAGGACAGGCCTCCAGACCCAGCGCTTTGAATCCCATGACGGTCTCGGGAGAGCCGATGACTGCAATTTTAAGCATAAGCCTCACGCATCCTTTCCCGAATGGTGTCCGGCTTCAAGCCTGCCATCCGTCCCGAGAGGATCATCCGCGCCGCGGTGGCCTCATTCTCCATGGCGGCCAGATAGGACACCACGTGGGCCGCGCCGAACCGCATCCGCTTTGCCTCCTTGACGTACTCCAGAAGGGCGTTGTCACACTTGCGCTCAAAGGCCGTCAGAGAGCCGCCGTTCATGGCAGCGGCGCCCGCGTCTCCGGCGTCGGAGAGTCTGGTAGGCTTGTAGAGCTCCGCCAGCGCCTCGCCGGAATCGGCGGCCAGAACGCTCTGGGCGTTGATCTCGCCGCCCTCCACCAAAGCCAGAGAGAGGAAATCGGTGTCCTTCCCCATCCGGCGGGTACGCACGGTGCTGCGGAGGTTGGCGCTGTCGATCATGAGCTTCACATAGCTTTTGGCAAAGCCCTCGTCGCTGAGGTCCTTCACCAGTCTGGTCAGCTCGGCAAAGTAGGCCTTATCCAGCGCGAAGTCGGCCAGCTGCGGGTTGGAGGTCCTCGCCAGAATGCCGGCGGCCTCCTGCATGGGATCGGCCAGGTTCGAGGGAATCTCGGTGTAGTCGTCAGAGACGAAGGCCTCCTCCACCACCTCGGCGGGGATGCTGCCGCGCTTCGAGAGGATCTCGCCGCCGGAGACGCCCGCACCATGGGACTTGATGACCGTCTTGATGTTGTGGAAGTCGTACTTCAGACGGAACATCTGCACCAGCTCCGGTTCCGGAACCATGTGCTCCAGCTCGTCAAAGACCTCCGCCAGGCGCTTTTCCAGAGCCTCGCTGCGCTCCGACATGGTCATGCCCGTCAGATCGCCGTAGCCGCACTCCTCCAGCACCTTGACAGCCTCATCATCCGAGGACGCCGCGATCATGCGCTCCAGCCGCTCGGCACTCAGCATGCCCGAGGTGCGGGCGGCCAGCATGGCGGTGATCGCCAGATAGTTGGTTTCATTGATATTAGCCAAATTCATTCCTCCTTATGAGACGGTGTTCCCGTCACAACAGGATCAGTCGAACAGAACGGCAGCGACCTGAGAAGCCAGTTCGCCCCGGCTGAGTTCGGCGAGAGTCTCCACAGAGCAGTTGATCTCCACATCGCCCTGCTGCAGCACGAAGCCGCCCTTCAGGTCGCGGGTGTCATTGCTCAGCTTCAGCTCCGAGGGCTTGCCCTGTTCGGCGCAGAGGGCGTTGGCGGCGGCCACCACGGCCTCGCCGCAGCGGGCCTTGTCGGCAGCGTTCATCACCACGGTCTCCTTGCCGGAGGCAGCCTTGGCGCAGAGCTTCGCCATGGCGGAGATGTACTCCTCGACGGGCAGACTGCACAGCTGTTCCACGGCCCGGTCGAAGGCGGCGCTCACCATGGACTGTTTCAGGCCCAGGGTGCTCTTTTTTGCCTCCATACCGGCGAGACGGCCAAGCCGCTCCACCCGGTCCTCGCAGTCTTTCACACCGGCCTGGAGCTTCTCCCAATAGGCGTCCTGCGCTTTCTTTTCATAGTCGGCCTTGATCGCGTCGCACTTGGCCTTGGCTTCGGCTGTGATCTGCGCAGCCTCGGCGCGGGCGTCGGCTTCGATGCGGCCGGTGATTTTTTCAATTCCTGTCATAGATTTTCCACCTTTCCGAAGCGGCGGAAGCGCATCAAGCAATCGCGTTCAGCATCAT
>CADCQK010000260.1 GCA_902803575.1 Oscillospiraceae bacterium | reverse complement strand
CGGGCGTAGCTCATCCGGTAGAGCGCCACCTTGCCAAGGTGGAGGTAGCGAGTTCGAGCCTCGTCGCCCGCTCCAATTTTTCTGTTCATGGAACAGAAATTTATATACGAATGGGCACCCCACCCCAAACAAATTCAAAACGTCAGTTTTGGATTTGAGAGGAGGAACGGGGGCGCGGATACGAAGCTTTCACCAGAGGGCGTAACCCGGCGGTGGAAGCGGAGTGAAGCAAGCCCGTTCCGACGAGATGGCGCCATAGCCAAGTGGTAAGGCATGGGACTGCAAATCCTTGACCCCCGGTTCAAATCCGGGTGGCGCCTCCAAAACAAACTCCGATGTGTTTCGACACACCGGAGTTTTTCATTTTTATCGTGTCAAAATCGACCCTTCTCCACCGGCGCGGACCGGGTATTCGTCCAGATGACCGGCGAGCTTTTGGCGCATATCCCGCACGGCCTCGATCATTTCCTGCTTGTGGGCAGGAAGTCTGCCCTGCATGGGCACGAGGTTGGACGGGTGGGAGCCGAAATAGTAGGTGTCCTTCAGATCCAGAAGGCTCAGCAGATGCTCCTGCTCATCCAAAAGCTGGCCGCAGGTGCACTCCTGGAAAACGCCGTCCTTCATATCCTGATACAGCTTACATCCGGGCTGGGCGTGCAGCGAGCCGATGAACAGCAGATGGGGCTGCACGGCGTTGATGAGCGCTGCCGTGGCCTCGGCGTTTTCCTTCCACAGCTCCGCGCCGCCGCAGCCGAGGATCGTGTTGAAGCTGTAGTCATAACCCGCATCGGTGAGCCGCAGCAGCTGGACCCTTGCTTCCTCGGCGGTGTGGCCCTTGTTCATGTACTCCAGCGCTGCATCCAGTCCGCTCTCCACGCCGACGTCCAGACCGTTGATGCCGCAGGCGCGAAGGGCGCGGAGCTCGGCGTCGGTCTTGTGTTTGATGTTCTGGATGGAGGCATACATGGCGATGGTCTCCACCTTCGGGAGCTTCCGGTGGATGGCGTCCGCGATCTCCGTCAGCCGGTCTGCGGAAAGAACAAAGGCGTCGCCGTGCTCCAGAAAGACCCGTCTTACATTCGGGTACTGCTCCGCCGCCTCCTCCAGATCGGCCTCGATCTGCTCCATGGGGCAGACCGCGAACTGCACGTCCGGGTACATATAACAGAAGGTGCACTTGTTGTGGCTGCAGCCAAGGGTCACCTGCAGCAGAAGAGAATTGGCTTCATAGGGCGGACGGTAGACGGTTCCGGTGAGATTCATGGGTTGTCACTGCCTTTCATTTGCGCGATGTATTCGTTGCCCCAGGTCTCCATGGCGGCAATGACCGGGTGAAATTTTTCTCCGATCTCGGTGAGCGAGTATTCGACCTTCGGCGGGATGGATTCATACTGGACGCGCTTCACCAGTCCGTGTTCCTCCAGTGCTTTCAGCTGCACCGAAAGGGTGGCGTGGGTCATTTTCGGCATCTTTCTCAAAAGCTCGTTGAACCGCGTCGGGCCCTCCTCCAGATAATGCAGGATCAGCACTGCCCATTTGCCGGAGATCAGGCTCTGTGCCGTGGCATAGGGGCAGAGGCCAAAGCGTTCCTCCAGTGTGGTTTGCGTTTCCATTTCAAATCGCCTCCGGTCATTTTCTTGAACCGGTTTGATTATACGACCGTTTTGAAAACTGCGCAAGTACGATTATTAAAAATACTCAGTATCCGAAAAGATACCTGCCCCACAAAAAACGCGCACCCCGAGAGGTGCGCGTTGGAAATGAAAGCATTATTCGGCAGTCACTTTCTTCCGATCCGAGAGGGCGAAGAAGGTAGTGATGATCGACATATAGGTCAAAAGGATCACGATGCTGGGGAGCAGATACAAAAACGGGTACGGGATCCAGCTGTGGAACAGCTCCAGGAGGGGGTTGCCCTCGGTCTCCATAGAGAAGAAATAGTTTGCATGGGGGTGCAGCCCGGCAGAGCGCAGCAGCACGTTCACCCCGAAGATCACCGCTGCCACCAACAGCACCGTCAGGGCCGTACCCGGCAGGTCCCGGAACTTTGGCCGGAAGAGCCCGAAGGTCACCAGCGACAGCGCCTCAATGATGATCATAAAGTGGGTGCCGTAGTAGCCCAGCATTCTGGGCAGCAGGATGGAATACCCGTCGAAGCCCGTCCCCGGCATGCAGATGGCCATGGCCGCCCCCAGGGGCCCGATGAAGAAGCAGAAGCTCAGAAGCGGGCGCTTCCCGGTCAGCACGGCGATGGGGATTAAAAGCATATTGATGTTGCAAAGCTGCAGCGGAAGCTCGCCCCACCAGTTGAAGCCCCCGGTGGCGGCGGTGACCGCGTCGAATTCCGCGTCGATGGAGAGATAGTACTTATAGATGAAAAAGCCGATGGTGGTCAGCACGCAGGCGGTGACGATCACAATGCGCTTGACTTTCTCGCTTCTTCCCCGCAGCAGCAGACTTGCGAGGATCAGCACCAGCGCAAACCCGGCGACCAGCGCCCAGAACACACTGTTAAAGGGATGGTAGACAGCGGTCATTGTAGTCTCCTCTTTTTTCTATTCTTCTGATTTTTCAGGCAACAGCTTCGCCAGCTGCAGAGCCAGCTCCCCCACCACGATGGCCGCCGGGATGTCCACGAACACGTGCTGCTTCACAAACAGGATGCTCAGACACACGCAGATCAGGATCCCGAACTGCAGGGTGGAAAACCACTTCGGCAGCTTCTCGCAGCCCATGGAACCCCGCCAGCAGAAATAGGTGATCATCACGTGGAGGGAGGGGAACAGATTCGTGGGGGTGTCGATCCGGTACAGCAGCCGCATCATCAGAGAAAAGGGGTCGCTGCCCGGGATTTCCGGCCGCTGCATGGTGCAGGGATAGACCACGAAGATCACCCCGGAGATCAGCATGCCGATCACATAGGCAGCGGTGAACCAGCGGGCGTGGCTGCGTCTTTCAAAGAGAATAGCGATGGCGCAGGCCAGCCAGTCTATAAACACCAGGAAGTAGACCGTGACCCAGATCGGAGACACACGGATGGCGTCATCCAATCGAGTGGTGAGGATATGTGCAGGCGGCGTGGGGATCAGCCGTGTGGCATAATACACCAGCAGCTGCGTGCCCAGTGCCAGCAGCGCGCAGCGCAGGACAAAGCGCATTTGATCCCGATGCTCGATACGATCACCTCCCGAATGGATTCGCCCTATTATAACAAATTCTGCGCCACTGTGAATAGTAGATTGCGGAATATAATATGAAGATTTGCTTAAAAAAACGAATTCTGTTCCAATGTCCGGGACAGATTTCAAAATATTGGTTTTTGTTGACAGAAACCCCCGGCAGAGATACAATATTTCTATATTGTTACAAATCATCCGCGAGGAGGGAAACCATGCCCAAAGAATCCATGTGGATGCTGCGCAAGCACGGCTGTACCCTGCTGCGGCACAGCACAGACCGCCCCTTCGCCGTGGCCGTGCGGCAGGAGAAAACCTACACCGCCAACCGCGGCACCGTGAAAACCGAGACCCGGGAGGCGGAGCGTGTCCCGCTGACGGACTTTCAGCAGACTGGCAGCAACGTGACCCTCTCCAATGGCGCCCATCAGCTGAAGATCTCCATTGAGGAAGGGCCCATGGGCTACACCTTCCAGTTCGAGGGCGAGCCCGGCTGGGGCTACATCTTCTCCCTGCCCGCCAAAAAGCACGAGGCCGTCTTCGGCGGCGGTGAGCAGTACCGGCAGGTGAATCTCCGGGGAGAGACCGTGGTGAACTTCGTCTCGGAGCACATCAAGGCCTCCACCATCATTGAAAAGGCCCTGCTGCCAAGGTTCCTCTACCGGGAGAAGCCCCACGGCAGCATCGGCAGCTATGCCCCCATGCCGGTGTTCGTGACGGATCGAAACCGGTTGATTCTCTTCGACACCCCCTCCGACGGCAAGGCCGACTTCACGAAGCCGGACGCGCTGACCTTCGAATTCGACGCCTGCCCCAAAAGCCTCACGGTTCTGAAGGGCGACAGCTTCACGGATCTCGCCAAGGCGCTGGCGGAGCGGATCCCCAACCGGCAGTATCTGCCGGACTGGTGCTACGACGGCATGATCCTCGGCGTCCAGGGCGGCACGAAAACCGTGGTGGACAAGGCCTTTCAGATGCTGGACGCGGGGGCGAAGATCTCCGCCGTCTGGTGCCAGGACTGGTCCGGCGAGATCCGCACCGTCATGGGCAAGCAGGTCTGGTGGAACTGGGAGGCGGACGAGAAGCTCTACCCCGATCTCAAGGCCGCCATAAAAAAGCTCAACGCCCGGGGCGTGAAGTTTCTCGGCTACATCAACCCCTATCTGGTGAAGGACGGCAAATTATACAATGAATGCAAGGAGCGCGGCTGGCTCATCACCAAGCAGGACGGCTCCGTGTACCACATCAAATCCACCACCTTCGACGCCGGCATGCTGGATCTCACCAATCCGGAGACCGTGCGGTATATCAAAGAGACCCTGATCGGCAAAAACATGCTGGATCTGGGCATCTCCGGCTGGATGGCGGACTTCGGGGAGTATCTCCCGGTGGACTGCGTGCTCCACGAGGGTGACCCCGCCATGCTCCACAACGTCTGGCCGGTGCTCTGGGCGAAGGTCAACCGGGAGGCCATTGAGGAATACGGCGCGAAGGATGCGTTTTTCTTCACCAGATCCGGCTATCTCGGCATCCAGAGCTACGCCCCGATCCTCTGGAACGGCGACCAGCACACGGACACCACCAAGGATTACGGCATGCCCTGCGTGATGCCCGCCAGCTTTGCTGATGTGCGATAAAGAAGTAATAGAAGTGTAAAAAATTTTGCCGTTCCTATCCGGCACTTGGCCATTGTGTCGGATAGGT
>CADCQK010000259.1 GCA_902803575.1 Oscillospiraceae bacterium | reverse complement strand
TCTGCAACGCCTTCGACCCCAACTATCCCGAGGTCAGTGAGAAGCGCAACGAGGCCAAGATCAACTACGGCATGGGCATCTGCAAGTACACCGGCGCCCGCGGTAAGAGCGGCACCAGCGACGCCTCCGCCGAGATCGTGGCCTATCTGCGCAAGCTCTTTGCGGAGAACAACGTCATCTGGCAGATGTGCGAGCTGGGCAAGGTGGACCAGGGCGGCGGCGGCACCATTGCCAAGTTCATGGCCGAGCGGAACATCGACACCATCGACGCCGGCGTCCCGGTACTGAGCATGCACGCCCCCTTTGAAGTCGTCTCCAAGCTGGACTGCTGGATGACCTATAAGGGCGTTCTGGCGGCCTATCAGGACTGAAAAACAGCTGAAATTCCAACACATTCGCGGCAGATTTCATGATCTTCATGAAATCTGCCCTTGTGCTTTTTCGAAAAGTATGCTATGATATACATTCAGGGTTACATAATGTGATTTTTCCGCTTTCTGGAGGTATTGACTGTGTCGATTCTCAATGCCATCATACTGGGTCTGGTGCAGGGCATCGCGGAGTTTCTGCCCATCTCCAGCTCCGGGCATCTGTCGGTGCTGCAAAACTTGTTTCATATGTCCACCACGGAGCAGGGACACCTGTTCTTTGATGTGCTGCTGCATTTCGGCACGCTGATCTCCATCCTGGTCGTCTACTGGAGGGATATCGTCTCCATGGTGCAGGAGCTGATCCTCCTGTTCACCGGGGGCGGCAGCGAAAAAGGGAAGCGGCAGCCGACCCTGCCCATGGCGCGATTCGTGGTGATGATCGTGATCGCAACGATCCCGCTGGCGCTGATCCTGCCAATCAAAAGCGAGCTGGAGCAGCTCTATTACCACACCTTCGCCATCGGCCTGTTTTTCCTGCTGACCGGCTGCATCCTCTATGTCTCCGACAAAATGCCCCAGGGCAATCGGGACGCAAAGAGCATGACCGCGCTGGACGCGCTGCTGATCGGCATCTGCCAGTGTGTGGCGGTGATCCCGGGCATCTCCCGCTCCGGCACCACCATCACCGCAGGCATGGCGAGAGGGCTGGACCGGGACTTCGCGGTAAAGTTTTCCTTCCTGATGTCCGTCCCGGCGGTGCTGGGCTCTGCGATCCTGACCTTTGTCGATGCGGTTCGGGAGGGAATCGACGCCTCGCTGATCCCGGCCTATCTGATCGGCACCGTGATCGCAGCGGTTGTAGGCGTCTTTGCCATCCGGCTGGTGACCCGGATCACCCGCAGCGGCCGCTTCGGCAGCTTCTGCTATTACTGCTGGGGCGCCGGCGCGCTGACGCTGATCCTCTCGCTGATCTTCTGATTGTAAATTCATTGTAAGGAGTACTTTCATGGCGAAAGCAAGTTCCAACAACAAAACGAAACCCACCGCCAAGCGGCCTCCGGTGAAGGGTGCGCCCACCAAGTCGTCGTCGAAGAAAAAGACCACGGCTGCGGCGGCTCCGGAGCCGAAGGAGCCCGCGGTGCCCATGATGTGGGTCTATGCGGGAATTGCGCTGCTGCTGGGGATCCTGGCCTTCATCGGCTTCTTCCTGCAGGAGGGCTCCAACGACGGCTTCCTGCTGCGGTATTTCAGAAGCTTCCTCATGGGCATCATCGGCTATGGCTACTGGGCGTTTCCCTTTGCCATGGCGCTGCTGGCGTGGATCCTTGTGGCGCGGAACCGGGAGAGCGTGGCTTTCCGCATTGCGTCCGCGATCCTGCTGCCGATCCTCATGGGCGGTTTTCTGCATCTGATCCTCTGCAAGGTGAACTTCACCGAGGGGGACGTGGGCGCCATGATCGGGGAGCTCTATCTGAACGGGCAGGCGGGCGCAGCCGGCGGCGTCATCGCGGGCGGCCTTGCCATGCTGCTGCAGGCGGCGCTGAGCAAGTATGTGGCGATCCCGCTGCTGCTTCTGGCCTTTGTCTACTGTTTGCTGCGGTGCTTCTATTTCACCATCCGGAAGTTTGTCTCCTGGCTCCAGGAGCGCAGCGAGGCAAAATATACCCCTGAGGATTCCTACGATGATTTCTACGACGAGCCGGTGAAGCCCGTCGCCACGCGAACTGCCCGCCGCACGCCGCCTCCCACCGCTGCTGAGCAGCCGCTGGAGCCGGTGAAGCCGAAAGCACAGCTGCAGCCCACTCAGGTGCAGGCACAGAAGCCTGCGGCAAAGCTGCAAAAGACCAACTGGACCTTCGATATTCCGCTGGACGGAGAGCCGGAGCGCAAGCCCTCTGTAAAGGACACCACCAACGTCAAGCCCCTCACCATGGAGGAGGCCGCCGATCTGGCCGGTGTGGATCTCAGCAGTGAAGAAGGTGAGAAGGTCAGCGGCGTCAAGGGCACCAAGAAGGCCGCTGCCGCCGCCGTGGCTGCGGAGACCGCTGCCATCGCCTCCGCCATTGACAGTCAGTCAGGGGAGCACGCCGCCTATCAGCTGCCGCCGGTCTCCTTCCTGAAGGCCGGGACCCGCAGCCGGGCCGATGCCTCGGAGGAGGTCAGCTTCAACCGTGACCGGCTGGAGACTGCCCTCAACAGCTTCGGCGTCAATGCCAACATCTGTGACATCACCCGCGGCCCCACGGTTACCCGCTATGACCTCCAGCTGGAGGCGGGCGTAAAGCTCAACAAGATCACGAACCTTGCCAACGATCTGGCTCTGGCGCTGGGCGTGGAGAATGTCCGCATCGCCCCGGTGCCGGACAAGATGTCCACCGTGGGCATCGAGGTGCCGAACAAGGTCAAGAGCACCATCGGTCTCAGAGACATCATCGACACCAACGACTTCCGCAATGCCAAGAGCAAGGTATCCTTCGCGGTCGGCAAGGACATCGGCGGCAACAACATCATCGGAAACATCTCCCGTCTGCCGCATATGCTGATCGCCGGCACCACCGGTTCCGGTAAGTCCGTGTGCCTGAACGCTCTGATCCTGTCTCTGCTCTATGAGGCGACGCCGGACGAGGTGCGTCTCATCATGATCGACCCCAAGATGGTGGAGTTCACGGTCTACAACGGCATCCCGCACCTGTATATCCCCGTGGTCAATGATCCGAAGAAAGCCGCCGGCGCCCTCCAGTGGGCGGTGGTTGAGATGCTCAAGCGCTACCGCCTGTTCTCCGAGGTTCAGGTCCGCGATCTGAAGAGCTACAACGAGCTGCAGGAGAACGACCCCGAAGGCGAAAAGCTGCCCACGGTGGTCATCATCATCGACGAGCTGGCGGACCTCATGCTCTGCGCAGCCAAAGAGGTGGAGGAGAGCATCTGCCGTGTGGCACAGATGGGCCGTGCTGCAGGCATGCACCTGATCATCGCAACCCAGCGTCCCTCCGCGGACGTGATCACCGGCCTGATGAAGGCCAACATCCCCAGCCGCATCGCGCTGAGCGTCTCCTCCGCACTGGAGAGCCGCATCATCCTCGACAACCCCGGCGCCGAGAAGCTCATGGGCAACGGCGATATGCTCTATGCCCCCGTGACGCTGGGCAAGCCGCTGCGTGTGCAGGGTGCCTTCGTGTCGGATGAGGAGCGCGAGGAGGTCATCAACTTCATCAAGCAGAACTCCGAGGCGGACTACAGTCAGGACATCATGGATCAGGTGGATCAGAACGCCGTCAAGGCTGACACCAAGGGCTCCGGATCTTCCTCCTCCGGCGGACATGATGCCGCTCCCGCCGACAAGGACAGCGACTACGACGAGCTGCTGCCGCAGGGTGTGGATGTGATCCTGGAGACCGGACAGGCCTCCGTCTCCATGCTCCAGAGAAGATTGAAGCTGGGCTACTCCCGTGCCGCCCGTCTGGTGGATCAGATGGAGGAAATGGGTGTGGTCGGCCCCTTTGAGGGCTCCAAGCCCAGAAAGATCCTGATCACCAGAGAGCAGTGGCAGGAGATGCAGCTGGTGCAGGGCACCGCCCCCGGCGAGGTCCTGCGCACCCAGATGGATTTCGCGGATCCCACCACAGAGGAATCGAATGACGATGAAATCTAATGCAAACACCGCGGGGCTGCCTTCGGGCGGCCCCGCGAAACCGGTTGAATACATTTCAGGGGACGGCTTTGCACCGAAGCTCAGCGACGCTGAGGCCGGCGCATACAGCGTTCTGGCTCTGGCCCACATCGGGGACGGCGTCTATGAGCTCATGATGCGCACGGCACTGGCGCAGGCGGGGGTCACCCATGTTCAGAATCTCCACCGGGAGACGGTGCGCCGCGTCAACGCCCCTGCCCAGGCTGCCGCCGTGGAATCCATGCTGCCGCTGCTCACCGATGCGGAGATGGCGGTCTATAAGCGGGGCCGCAACGCCAAGGTGAACTCGGTGCCGCAGCACGCCAATGTCTCGGAGTATCATGCCGCTACCGGACTGGAGACCCTCTTTGGCTGGCTGTGGCTCCGTGGGGAGACAAAGCGGCTGGCGGAGCTCTTCAACGCTGTCCACGCCGTAGGGAGGGCCTGATATGCCGCTGGATGCAGTCTTTCTCTCCGGGGTCACCGGAGAGCTGAAAACGCGCATCACCGGCGCGAAAATCGATAAGGTGCAGCAGCCCGAGCGGGACATGCTGCTGCTCAGCCTGCGCCTTTTGAATGGCAACGGCAGACTTCTGATCCACGGTGGTGTGGGCAGCGCAAGAGTCCACCTGACCGAAGGGCGCTTCGAAAACCCCGCCGAGCCGCCCATGTTCTGCATGCTCCTTCGAAAGCATCTGGTGGGCGCCCGGATCCGGGAGGTGGAACAGCCGGAGGGGGAGCGCATCCTCCTGCTGCGTCTGGACGCAAGAGATGAGCTTGGAAACGAGACGGAAAAGACCCTGGCGGTGGAAATGATGGGCCGCCAGTCCAACGTGATCCTGACCGGCCCGGACGGCCTGATTCTGGACTGCATGCGGAGGGTGGACTCCGCCATGAGCGCCGTGCGGCCGCTGCTGCCGGGGATGCTCTATCGTCTGCCGCCGAAGCAGGAGAAGCCGGCATTCTTCGACACTACTCCGGAGCAGAGAAGGGAACTGCTGGATCAAATGGAGGCCGGCGCCGCTTTGGACGACTGGCTTTTGAAGACCTTTTCCGGTCTCTCGCCGCTGCTGTGCAGAGAGCTCTGCCACCGTGCTTTCGGAGAGACAGCACCGCGATTCCTGTCTCTGACGGAGGATCAGCAGGAAGCCTTCCTCTGCGAGATGGATGCGCTTTGTGAGCAGGTCAACGCTTCGGATCTCCATCCGGTGATCCTGCTGGACGGGGACAAGCCTAAGGACTTCAGCGCGATCCCAATCACGCAATACGGTGATGCCCTGCAGGCAGAAACCAGAGACAGCTTTTCCGAATTGCTGGATGAGTTCTACCTCCGGCGGGACAAGGCCGAGTCCATGCGGCGCAAGTCCCAGACTCTGACGAAAACCGTGAAAACCCTCCGGGATCGCACGGCGAAAAAGCTGGCCCTACGGACGGAGGAGCTCCACCGCAGCGAGGACCGGGAGCAGCTGAGGCGTAAGGCCGACCTGATCACCGCGAACCTCTACCGAATGAAAAAGGGCGACACCAAGCTGCTGGCGGAGGATTTCTATGAGGAAGCTTACCCCACGGTGGAGATCCGCCTGGACCCGCTGAAAACGCCTCAGCAGAATGCCGCCGCGCTCTACAAGCAGTATCAGAAGGCAAAGACCGCCGAGCAGCACCTCACCGGCCTGATCGCCGAGGGGGAGAAGCAGCTTGCCTATCTCAACAGCGTTCTGGATGTGCTCCAGCGCGCGGAGAGTGAGCAGGATCTTGCGGATGTTCGCGCCGAGCTGCGGCAGACCGGTTATCTGAAGCCGGAGAAGTCCAAAAAGAAGGAAAAGCTGAAGCCCCGGGCGCCGCTGCGGTTTGTATCCGATACGGGCTTCGAGATCCTGGTTGGCCGCTCCAACGCCCAGAACGACGAGCTGACGCACCGCCTCGCCAGAAGAACCGACCTCTGGCTCCATGTGCAGAAGATCCACGGCTCTCACGTGATCGTCCGCTGTCTGGACGCAGAGCCGGATGAGACCACCATTGAGCAGGCAGCCGCTCTGGCCGTCTATTACTCCCAGGGACGGGACGGCGGCAAGGTGCCCGTGGACTACACCATGGTTCGTAACGTGCGAAAGCCTGCCGGCGCACTGCCGGGCATGGTGCTCTATACCACGTACCAGACGATCCTGGCTTCCTCGGACGAGGCACTGGTTCAAAAGCTGTCGCAAAACCCGTGAGCTCCATCGACCCGATCTTTTCGAATACGGAATATACCGGTAGCTCAAACCGGAAAAAACCGTTGTTCGACAGGATCGGGCGATCTGTTTTTCATGCTTCGAGAAACCCATGTCCTCCAGAAAAACCATTTGTAAACTCTATGAAGATTATGCAAACAATACAAGATTTGGTGCTGACAATTATACGGTTTTACCAGTTTCACAGGTTGACGATTTGACAGAAATAGTGTAAAATTAAATCTGTATGATTTTAAGATTTGTTAAGATTCTAAATTGAAATGATCTTAAGATTTCAGCAGAATTCAGACCACAGGAACAGAAGGCGGACGGAAGAACTATGAGCGGGAAACTGATCGTGATCGAAGGCTTGGACGGCAGTGGAAAGGCAACACAGGCAAAGCTTCTTTACGAGGCACTCCAAAGCCGGGATACCGCAGTACGGGCCGTGTCTTTCCCGGATTACGCAAGCGATTCCTCGGCGCTGATCAAGATGTATCTGAGCGGCGCCTTCGGCAGCGACCCCGGGGATGTGAATGCCTACGCCGCGTCTTCCTTCTATGCGGTGGACCGCTACGCCTCGTTCAAGAAAGACTGGGGCGGCTTCTATCAGAAAGGCGGCATCATCGTTGCCGACCGCTATACGACCTCCAACGCCATCCACCAGTGCTCCAAGCTTCCGGAGGAGCAATGGGACGGCTATCTTGACTGGCTGTTCGAGTTTGAATATCGGCTGCTGGGGATCCCTGCGCCGGATCTGGTGTTCTATCTGAAGGTGGAGCCGGAGGTCAGCCAGAAGCTGATGACCGGGCGCTATCACGGTGACGAGAGCAGAAAAGATATCCATGAAAGCAACCTCGCCTATCTGGACCGCTCCCGGAAGGCCGCGGAATACTGTGCCAACCGGCTGGGCTGGAAAACCGTCCTTTGCAGCCGGGCGGGCGAAATGCGGGGGATCGATGAGATCCACGCCGAACTCCTCTCTGTGGTGGAAAACCGCTGAGGATGGAGCGGATGATTTGTTAGTGCCTGCGCGGAATCACCGTGCGGCCGGAATAGACTTCTCTTTCGCGGCATGCGGCTCGATCCGCAGACGCAGATTTCACACAAAAACTACGATCGTTGGGATGTATGTAACATGAATCGATTTTTAACAGACCCCAGGTTTTCCGGCATCGTGCCTTTCCAATCCAAAGTCTGGCTTGCCACGCCGACCATGCACGGTGAGGAGCAGAAGTGGGTGGATGACGCCATCCGCACCAACTGGGTGAGCACCGTGGGCGCGAACATCAACGAGGTTGAGCAGCAGCTGGCGGCCTTCATCGGCTGCAAGTACGCTGTGGCGCTCTCCGCTGGAACTGCGGCGCTGCATCTTGCCACGAAGCTGGCAGGGGAAAAGCTCTACGGCCAGGCAAGACCCAACGAGGGTACCCTCCGCGGGCACCGGGTCTTCTGTTCTGACTGCACCTTCGACGCCAGCGTCAATCCGGTGGCCTATGAAGACGGCGAGGCTGTTTTCATCGATACGGAGTATGACAGCTGGAACATGAGCCCCGAGGCGCTGGAAAAGGCCTTTGAGCTTTACCCGGAGGTCAGACTCATCGTGGTGGCGCACCTTTATGGCACCCCCGCGAAGATGCAGGAGATCAAGGCCATCGCCGAAAAGCACGGCGCACTGATCATCGAAGACGCGGCCGAGAGTCTCGGCGCCAAATATAAGCTGAACGGCCAGGGGGTGGAGACCGGCGCCCTCGGAGATTACAACTGCATCTCCTTCAACGGCAACAAGATCATTACCGGCAGCGCCGGCGGCATGTTCCTGACCGACAGTCTGGAGGATGCCAATAAGGTGAGAAAGTGGTCCACCCAGAGCCGCGAAGATGCCCCCTGGTATCAGCATGAGGAAGTCGGCTATAACTACCGCATGAGCAATATCATTGCCGGCGTGGTCAGAGGGCAGACCCCTTATCTGGACGCGCACATCGCACAGAAGCGGGCCGTCTGGGAGCGCTATGCTGAAGGGCTGAAGGATCTTCCGGTACAGATGAATCCCTGGGATCCGGACAAGTGCATCCCGAACTTCTGGCTCAGCTGCATGATCATCGATGAGGCAGCCATGGCGCCCATGGTGCGCGGCGAGCGGGATTATCTCTATCAGACAGAGCCCGGCAAGAGTTCCCCTCAGGAGATTCTGGATGCGCTGGCAGCCTTCAACGCCGAGGGCCGTCCGATCTGGAAGCCCATGCATATGCAGCCGATCTACCGCACGAATGCATTCGTGACTGCGGAAGGAAACGGCCGCGGCGAAACCAACGCCTATATCTCCGGCAAGATCGTGGACGTGGGCGCGGACATCTTCAGACGGGGCCTGTGCCTGCCCAGCGACAACAAGATGACGCCGGCCGAGCAGGATGTCGTGATCGATATCATTCACAGATGCTTTCAGTGAGGAAACAGATAAATGAATTTTCTGATTCTGGCCGCTGGCACCAGAGATAAAGTTGTCCAGTATTTCAAAGCCGCCTTTGCCGGCGTCGGTACGATTGTAGCGACGGATGCAAGTCCCTTCGGGCCTGCAATCTATGATGCCGACAAGCACTATATTGTTCCGCCCATCACGGCTCCGGGCTATATTGACGTGATTCTGGACATCTGCCGCAAGGAGCAGATCGACGGCGTTTTGAGTCTGATCGACCCGGAGCTGAGTCTGCTGGCGAAAAACGCGTCTCTGTTCGAAGCTGTCGGCACCACCGTGATCGGCAGCTCCTATGAGCTTTGCGAGATGTCTCTGGACAAGATGCAGATGTTCCGGTGGCTCACGGACCACGGTTATCACTGCGCCAGATCCTGGAGAGAGCCGGAGGCGTTTTACCGGGCTGTGGAGTCCGGTTTGGTGTCTTATCCCGTCTTTGTCAAGCCCTATCGGGGTTCTGCCTCCATCAGCATCTCCAAGGTCTATGACCGGGAGACCATCGATCTGCTCTACCGGCAGCGTAATGATTTGATGATCCAGGAGTTTCTGGACGGGCAGGAGATCGGCGCGGACGTCTACATCGACATGATCAGCGGGGAGGTCGTCTCGATCTTCACGAAGAAAAAGCTGCTGATGCGGGCCGGTGAGACGGACAAGGCGGTCAGCTTCAAGGACCCTGCGCTGTTTGCCCTCATTGAGAAATTCGTTCTGGAGGCCGGCTACCGGGGCCAGATCGACATTGACATCTTCGAAGTGGACGGCGTCTACTACATCTCCGAAGTCAACCCCCGTTTCGGCGGCGGTTATCCCCACGCCTATGAGGCCGGATGCGACCACATGAAGCTGATCCTGAATAATCTGCAGGGCCGGGCCAACGAAAAGCGCATCGGCGATTACGATGAGGGGATCTACATGATGAAATACAATGAGGTCAAGATCCTGAAAAAATGACAGACCGCTGTCAGTCGGATAAAGGAAAAAGATACATGTTTGAACAGGCCAAAGGAAAGAAGCTGCTGATCATCGGCGGCGAGACGAATCTGATGAACATCGTGCGCCAGGCGCGGGAGATGGGCGTGTATACCATTGTCACTGAGCGTGGGAGCGACTACTCGAAGCTCCCGGCGAAGTCCATCGCTGATGAGGCGTGGGACATCGACTATTCCGACATGGACACGCTGGTTCACAAGTGCCGCGAGGCGGGCGTCAGCGGTGTGTTCTCCGGCTACAGTGAGGGCAAGGTGTTCTATGCCGCCAGGCTCTCCCAGCTGCTGGGGACACCGTTCTATGTCACCCCAGAGCAGGTGGAGCTGACGCGCAACAAGCGCTCGTTCAAGCACCTCTGCGAAAAGCATGGTGTGCCGGTCCCCACCGAGTACTGCAAAAACGGTCATGCGGCGGAACTGGACCGGAGCGCGATCCGCTACCCGGTCATCGTCAAGCCGGCGGATTACGGCGGACGCATCGGCATCACGATCTGCGACTCCGAGGAGCAGCTGGACGATGCTCTGGCCTTTGCGGAAAAGAACTCTGAAACCCACACCGTTGTGGTGGAGGAGTATGTGACCGGCATGGAGATCACAGCGATCTATACCATTGCCGACGGCGAGATCAGCCTTTCGATCATCAACGACAAGTACCTCTCCAGAGAGGGAACGAAATACGCTGCCCTCTGTGACATCGCCATCACGCCGTCGCGGTTTTATAGGCGCTACCGGGATACGATCGATGAAAAGATCAAGTCGCTGCTGCGGGACATCGGCGTGAAAAACGGCATCGCCGGCTTCCAGTTCATCGCAACGGATGACCGGATCGTCGCCTTTGAAATGGGCCTCCGTCTCAATGGCGGCAACGACTGGAAGCTGCTGAGCCGCTGCAACGGGATCAATCACATGAAGATGATGATCCACCATTCGCTCACGGGCTCCATGGGAGACTCGCTGTCCAAGGACAATCCGGAACTGAAAGAGCAGATGGCGACCTATGTGATGTATGCCCATGCAGGCGAAGTCGGCAACGTGGATTACAGCGCGGTCAGCGGGCGGGAAAATGTTCTGGATATCAGCCCCTACGTCTATGTGGGGAAGAACATCCCGGACCGCGGCACCACCCAGCAGCGGGTCATCTCCTTCAAGATCCGCGCCAACGACCTGGAGGAAATGGCCGACACGATCCACTTTATCCAGGCGCACGTCCGGGTGGACGACACCGACGGCCGGAGCCTGCTGTTTGCGCCGTTTGACACGACGAGATTCTTTGATTCTTGAGTATAAAAGGGAGTCAATCAGTGATGGAAACACTCGAACCCAGGCATAAGTTTTATAACAATGTCGTTAAGCGGTTATTCGACATTGTCCTGTCTGTTGTTGCAATGATCCTGTTCTGCTGGCTGTACGCCATCGTGGCGATCCTGGTGAAGGTGAATCTCGGTTCACCGGTCATTTTTGTTCACCAGCGTCCCGGCAAAATCGACCCCAAGACCGGCAAGGAAAAGCTGTTCGGCCTCTGCAAGTTCCGCTCCATGACCAACGATGTGGACGAGAACGGTGTCTTGCTGCCCAGCGCCCAGCGCATGACCAAGTTCGGACGGATGCTGCGCGCCACCAGCCTGGACGAGATTCCGGAGCTCTGGAACATCCTGAAAGGGGACATGAGCTTTGTGGGCCCCAGACCCTGGAACAAAAAGGCTCTGGCGTATTACACCCCTGCGGAGCACCGCCGCCATGCGGTCCGGCCGGGATTGACGGGACTCGCCCAGGTCAACGGCAGAAACGCCGCCAGCTGGGACAAGCGATTTGAATACGATCTCTACTATGTTGAGAATGTCTCCTTCTGGCTGGATGTGAAGATCCTGTTTCAGACGGTGGCCAAGGTGTTCAAGCACGCGGACATCATCGAGGCCGGCAAGCAGGAGCTTTTCTGGGATTACCGAAAGGCCCAGTGGGAAGCCGGCACCGTGCCGAGACCGGAGGAAATGCCGGAGCCCCATTCCTGATGCTTCGACGTTGAGAAGCATCGACCCGCAGCGCATGATGCGCATCTGAAAATGGAGGAATCTACGTGAGAGCTGCAAGACTCTATCACAGCATCCGTCTGCTGCTGTGCCGTTCCGCCCGCAAGCGTGCGGACTATATTCGCAAGCACAATCTCTTCGACCACATGGGCGAGAATGTCAAGTGGGGTCCCTGGCTGCTGCCGCTGCACGCGAAGCTGATCCGGGTCCATGACAACGTGGTCGTGCACAAAAGCGCCCACCTGTCTCCCCACGACATGATCAACAACTTCCTGAAGGGCTGCGATCCCGACGCGGACTTCGGTTATCGGGAAAAGCTCGGGTGCATCGAGCTGATGGACAACGTCTATATCTCCATGAACGTCATCATCATGCCGAATGTGAGAATCAACCGCAACTGCATCATCTCCGCCGGAAGCGTCGTGGCGTCGGATATCCCCGAAAACTCCATTGCCTCCGGCATTCCCGCCAAGCCCACCGGGCGCTTTGATATGTTCATGGCGCTTCGGAAAATGAGCAAGAACCAGACGGTCGCGTTCAAAAAACAGCAGATGCCCCCGGAGGTGGCTGCTGCGGAATGGGAACGGTTCGATCAACGGCACGGATCCTGACGCCGCCATGCGTTTACCGGATGGGGAGCGCTGGCTGGCGCGCCGGTCGGTCAGTCTGAGAAATGATGGAGGGAAACCGAAAGAATGAAGATAAGCATCACGCGGGGCAGAAGTCAGGCCCGTGTATTGAATTTAGCCACACTGGCTGTGATCGCTGTGGCGATCGCGCCGATCCTCCAGAACTATAAGGGTGTGATCAACGGCGGCGTTACCGTTATCATACTTGCCATGGTTCTGGTTTTGGCTTTATTTGCGGGCCGTCCTGTTTTGTCGTCCAGATGCCTGAATGTGTTCGGCGGACTGTATTTGTTTCAAGTTTATAAAATCATTGACCACGGCACCAGCGCAAGCGAAATGGGCCTCGTGCTGGTTTATTTCGTGTTCACGATGGCGTTTTTGTCCGGTTGTCTGGAGGCAAAAAAGGTGATCAAAGTCGCTACGGTCATTTCAATGGCAGCCTGTGTGGGCATCATTTTGCAGTATTTCTGCTACTATCTGCTGCATTTCCATCTGAAGATGGTGCCGACCTCGCTGCTGCTGAAAAGTGCCAACCAGTGGGTCAAGCTTGCCAATACCGGACGATACAGCATCACCGGCCGACCGATCTCCTTCTACCGGCCTTCGGCTTTCTTCCTGGAGCCGTCTCACATGTTCATCTATCTGTTCGCGCCGCTGGTGTATGAAATCTACCATTCCGGAGCGGGGTTCCGGGCAAAACGGAAGGCAATTTTCCTGTCCGCTGGCATGATCCTCTCCACCTCTGGCATGGCCATCATCGCGACGGTGCTGCTCTGGCTGGTGTATCTGTCCAGAAACAGCGAGAAGCGGAGATACGGCAAGCTGCTGCTGCCGAAGCTGCTGCAGCCTCGCAATCTTTCGATTCTGCTTCTGATCACTGCCGTGCTGGTCTTTATGTTTTTCAAGGTCGATTTCTTCCACCGGAGCGTCATCCGCATCTTCTCCAGCGGCTCTGACTACAAGAACGCCGTCTCGGGACGCGTTGAGGGCGGCTATGAGTTTATCCGCCAGATGCACGGATGGGAGCTTGTGTTCGGCATTTCCGACCACTACTCCGGTCTGGATTTCCACATGACCGGCTTCAACGCGACCATGTACAAATTCGGCATTGTCGGCACGCTGCTGTCCTATTTGTTCTATCTGAAGTGCCTGATCGATCTGCGCGGCTGGTCCTTCTGGCTGGCGGCCTTCCTGATTGGTCTGTCGTTCTTCACGCCTCATACCCACGGAACCTTCTATATGCTGTTTTTCATCGTGTTCCTGACCGAGGGGTATCATGAAAAAGGCGAGCGGCGTCGTGTCGCTGCCAGTGAGATGGCTTATCCCACCAATCGTTTAAGAAATACAATTTGAATCGGAGGTAATTCCCATGACGACTCGTGAACAGGTTTTGCAGATCCTGCATGACGTAAAACCCACCAAGAACCTGGATGGTATCACCAACATCATCGAGGGCGGTTACATCGACTCCTTTGAGCTGATGCTCCTAATCACGACGCTGAGCGAAAAATTCGGCGTTGAGATCTCTATCGATGAGATCGTGCCTGAGAACTTCAATTCTGTGGACGCGATGGCCCGCATGATCGAGACCCTGCAGGCAAAATAATTCCAGTTGGTTTTGGAGAGGTGATCGGAAACATGAACGCGGAACACTTGTCAGTTACCGGGCTGATCCGGCAGCATGCCATTGAGACCCCGGAGAAGCTTGCGCTCGTCGTCGGCGACGCGTGCCTTACCTATCAGGAGCTGTATCAAAAAATCAGTTCCGCAGCGGCCTGGTTCCTTTCCAAAGGCGTAAAACCCGGCAGCCATGTGCTGTCCATGGCCACGCCCAGCGCGGAATACATCGTCTGCGAGTATGCGCTGCTGGGCATCGGCGCTGTGCATATCCCGGCGGAGAACCGCGCCCCGGTGGACCGTCTTTCCGATATCGCGGGTTTTGTGGATGCGGCGTTTGTGATCTCACCCGAGCAGCCTGCAGGAGAGTTTCACTGGATCTCCGCTGCTGATGTGGATATGGACCGTGAGACGGATTTCGACTGGACGCCGGCAGGGGTCTCTCCGGATTGCTCGGAGATTATCTTTACCACCGGCACCACCGGAAAATCCAAAGGCGTCATGCTCTCCTCCAAATGCCTTGAGGCCTATATGGCGGCGATCAACCCTTCCTTCGGCCTCAAAGAGGACTCTGTGTTCCTGGTGACCACGCCGCTGAACCATGTGGGCGGTCTGCACCGGGTACACCAGTGCATGGCGGTTGGCTGCACCGTGATCTTGCTGGACGGGGTGCAGAATCTGCGCGCGTTTTTCCAGCTGGCCAATCAGTATGGGGTAACCCACACCTATCTGCCGCCGGCCTCTGTGAAGATGCTGATCACCCTTGCTAAAAAGCAGCTGGCCGCACTCAACGGCAAGCTGGAGTTTGTTTACACTGCCTCCGCGCCCTTCCCCACGAAGGACATTGAGACGCTCATGGAGCTTCTGCCGGACACCAGGCTTCACCAGGGCTACGGCAGCAGTGAGACCGGCAGCATCTGCAACTGCCAGTACAACGCGCCGGGGGAGACCATCAACAGCCTGGGCGTGCCGTATCCGTCGGTGGAAGTGAAGCTCCTGGACGAGAACGGAAATGAGATCACCGAGCCCTTCAAAGAAGGCCTGATCTGCTCTAAGAGCGATATGAACATGCTCGGCTACTATCATGAGCCGGAGCTGACTGCCTCGGTGCTGAAGGATGGATACATCTACGGCAAAGATCTGATGTTCTTTGATGACAGACACTGTCTGCACTTTGCCGGCAGAGGGGATGATGTTGTCAACATCCGCGGATTCAAGGTGGCGCCCACCGAGGTGGAGGATATGCTCCTTCGGTTTGAGAAGGTGGCCGACTGCGCCTGCATCCCCTTTGATGACAATATGTTCGGGAAAAGCCTGAAGATGTTCGTCGTCATGAAGGACGGCTGCAGCTTCGACGCTGTAGAGATCGCGGAGTTCCTGGCGGCCAAGCTGGAGGCCTATAAGGTGCCGAAGTTCATCGAGCCGCTTACGGAGATCCCCAGAACCTACAACGGTAAGGTCGACAGAAAGCAGCTGATCGCCCTTGCCTGAGCATTCATCGCCGGAGCGACAGCAAGGAGCAGTTCATGAGCGGAATTAAAAAGTTCTTCACAAACGCATATTCCTTATCCGTCATATCGAAAGTGTTCGGCGTTGTGGTGGGCCTGGTTTTCACCATCTTCCAGTCCCGATACCTCGGCGCGGAGATTAAGGGGCAGGTGGCGACGGTCAACAGCATCGTCAGCATCACCTCCATCGTGTTCGGTCTGGGCATCTATCACGCCTATCCCTACTTCAAGCGCAACAGCGATGTGGATATCATGCCCATCTTCATGAAGCTCTCGCTGCTGCTGCTGCTCTTCTACGGGGCAATTTCGGCGGCGGCGATCGCCGTGATGGACCTGCCTGCGAAATACATCGCCGTATTGATTCTCACGCCGCTGCTGACCTACGATAAGATCGTCTCTTACATCACGCTGATTGAGGTGCCGAACAAGCGAAGCGTCTCAGACATGGCCGTGGTGTTCGCAGAGCTGGTGATCCTGGTCATCCTCTGGATCACAGCGAAGCCCACCTTCGTCATCGGTGTGTTTGTCATCACCATCAAGGACGTCGCCAAGGCACTCATCTATACCGGCTGGTGGAGAAAGCGGTTTTTTGTCCCCTCGGAGTCTTTGAAGATCTGGATCCCGAAGCTGGTGAAATTCGGCTTTTTCCCGATGCTCTCTCTGCTGATGACCACCCTGAATTATCGGGTAGACGTCCTGATGCTCAACGGCCGTGTGGCGGATGCAGCCATCGGTGTGTATTCCGTCGGCGTGCTTCTGGCGGAGCGGATCTGGATGATCCCCGACGCCATGAAGGGCGTCATGGTTTCCAACATCGCCAAGGGCAAGGATGCCCGGGAGACGGCGTATGTCATCCGTATCAGCAACACGGTTTGTCTGGTGATTGTGCTGGGCATTATCGCGCTGGGCAAGCCCTTCATTGATTTTGCCTTTGGCAGCGAGTTCAGCGGCGCGTATCAGGTCACATTGATCCTGCTCGCCGGTGTGTTTTCGATGATCTATTATAAGCTCATCGCCTCTTACAACATTGCCATGGGCAAGCAGGTTGTGAGCTTTGTCCTGCTGGGGATCGGCGTATTGAGCAACGTGGTTGCAAACCTGATCCTGATCCCAATCTCCGGAATCTACGGCGCCGGTCTCGCCAGCGTCATCTCCTATGCGGTCTGCTCTGTCCTGTTTATCGTGTATTTCTGCCGCACCACCGGGATCCCGTTTCGAACCATGCTGTTCATCGATAAGGCAGATTACCGGAAGCTGAGAAAGAAGCTTTCGAAAAAATCTAAGGCATAAACTTTTTAAATCAGAAGGGAACGCAAGCAATGGGCGGTATGACAACGGAACTGGCGCGCGATCTTGTTTCGATCTGTAACCTTTCAGAGCGGGATGTATCGCAGCTGCAGATCCTGATCACCGACTTTTTCGCGGCTGCCTGCGCCGGCTATCGACAGAACCGGGTCTTCAACGACGCGGTGGAGACGGTGGTGTATGCGCAGGGCGGCGCTGCAGAGAGCACGGTGCTCTTTCAGAAAACAAAATATCCCGCCCGACTGGCGGCCTTTATGAACGCTGTCTATGGTCACGGCGCCGAGCTGGATGACGGAAACAAGAAGGCAGCCGGACACGCGGGCGTGCATTTGATTCCCGCTGTGTTTGCCCTGGGAGAAAAGCTGGGCAGCACCGGAAATGACGTGCTGCTGGCCCTCGCTGCGGGTTATGAGGCGTATATCCGCATCTCCTCGGCGGCGCAGCCCGGGCTGGTGCAGCACGGATTTCACTCCACCGGCATGGCAGGCACTCTGGCCTGTGCAGCTGCCTGTGCGCGGCTGTATCACCTGGATGCGAATGGGCTTGAAAACGCCATTGCTCTTGCCACCACCATGTCCGGCGGCCTGTTGTCCTATGGAGATTCCAGACCGGCGATCAAGCCGCTCAATCCAGGCAAGGCGGCAGAGAACGGCATCTTCGCTGCGATGCTCGCCAGGGAAGGCATGCTTGGCCCCACGGAGTCTCTTGAGGGGCCAAACGGCTGGTTCCATGCCGTGACGGATCATGTGGATGAAAGCTGTCTGCGCGGCTCGGATCATCTGCTGCTGCACGACTGCTATTTTAAGCTCTATCCCTCCTGCCGTCATACCCACTGCGGCATTGACGCGGGGATCCTGCTGCACGATCAGGTGCAGGCGGAGGAGATTCGGACGGTCAACGTCTTCATTTATCCCAATGCCATCAAGCTTGCCGGAATCCCGTATCCCAGGGATCCGGATGAAACCAAGTTTTCCATCCCGTACACGCTGGCCTGCGCCCTGCTGAACGGCAGCTACGGTGTTGAGGATATGCAGCCGGGTCGTCTGACCGATTCGATCAGATCCATGATTGACCGGATCCAGCTGATTCCGGATGAAACCATGGAGGATCGCAGCAGAGGCATCCGCGGCGCCAGGATCGAGATTCTGACCAGCGGCGGCCGGCGTTTGAAGCAGACGGTTCTGGTGCCGAAGGGAGACCCGGAGAATCCGCTTTCGGCAGAGGACATCGTTGCCAAGCTGCGGGTATGTGCCCAGGGTCTCGCAGATGAGGTTCAGCTTGCGGGACTGCAGAGGGCAATCGGAGAGATTTCGTCGGATCGACCGTTCTGCAACCCGATGGAATGGCTCCGGGGGTGAGATAACCATGGATCCACAGGCCTTTTTTGAAAAGCGATTTCACCTTGGCACCAGTGAGTGCGACATCAACGGCCAATGGATGCTGCGCTCCGTTCTGGAGATGGCCCAGAGCACGGCCAACGAGCACAGCGCTGCAATGCATCTGTGGCATGATGATTTGACCGAGCAGAATCTCTCATGGGTTTTGTTCAAGACCGATCTCTATGTGGATCGATACCCGCGCCTCGGAGAAAGCGTCACGGTGCGAACCTTCACCAAGGGCTCCCGCTCCATGTTCTGTCCGAGATACTATCTGGTAACGGACGCGCGGGGGGCGGTGATCGTCCGCATCGGCTCACTGCTGATGCTGATGGACCGCACCACCAGAAAGGCGGTCTCACCGGCGGAACGGGGCATTGTGATCCCCGATGCGGAGGAGGCAGTGCCGCCCGTGAAGATCTCCATGGGCGTCAAGTCTCTTTCCGGTGAAGAGAAGCGCTTTCGGCATCAGCCCCAATACGCCGATATCGACATCAATGGACATGTCAACAACGCGAGATATGCCGACTGGCTGTGCAACAGCTTTGGGATCGAGGCCATGCGGCAGTATGAGGTGGCCTTCGCCGCCATCGACTACCGCCATGAGGTGGTGCCGGAGGTTCCTCTGGAGATGATTCTGACGCGGAGCGACGATGCGTTTCAGTTTTCCGGAAACGTGGAGGACCGCCAGCTGTTCAGCATTTACGGACGCCTGAGAGCGCGGTCTGTGCATTGATTTCAGGCTGCCGGTTCCGGCGTTTCCGGAAAAAACAAATCAGATGCGGATGATCCGCTTTTTCGAATACACCGCGGGAGAATGCCGGATGGGAAGACAGCTTACCTGTTTTTTATTTTGTATTATACTCATAATGCTTGTGACCGGATGCGGCACCGCTGCACCTGTGGCAGGGCAGCCGGATCCCAGCGATGTGCTGGCGGAACCGACAACTGCGCCGACTCCCGTACAGCAGACGCCCACACCGACGCCGGTGGACCCGCTGCAGTTTGCGGTACTCCGGGAAGCGGGGGGACAGGATATGAACCAAACGAATCTGGTCCCGGGGCGTTTTGCGGTGGATGACTTTGTTCTTGGCGGCATTCGGGTCTCCAACGGATCCGGCGACAATACCGTTAACGAGAATCGGCTCCGCTCCGGCTTCTGGCCTCTTGGCACCATCGAAGTCACATGGGACCCAGCGTCCGGGCTGCAATACTTAGTTGGCTATTTCGATTCGGATTTCCGATTCCTGTGGGGAACTGAGTTTTCCGCAGTGTCCCGAACCGTCAGCGCCGGCGACGTCAGCGGTGCGAGCTATGCGGTTTTTATTCTGGGCTATGCAGACGGAACGGCTTTTGACGCAGAGCATTTCCGGCTGCCTGAAGGCTGCTCCATCGTCTCGGATCTGAAGCTGAATCTTTTTCACGACCTGCCGAACAGCCAGGGCGTGCGCAACGCCATTGACCGCGCCATGCAGAGCGTGGAACTCTCCATCGTCACCCGGGCGGTCCTGCCGGGGCAGAAGGGGGACGTGGCGCCTGACACCCGGGTGGATGGGGTCATGTATTCCTCGACCCGTCAGGAGTCGCTGTATGTGCCCAACGCGGTCTCCTTCGAAAGCTATCTGAGCGCCGCGAGCAACCCGAAGTCCTATCTCTATACCAGAGTTTCCGAGCTGCGGAACAGCCGCACCTACTATGGCTCCGTGTGTTCGTCGTTCATCAGCTATAACTACGATCTGCCCTGCATCTATACGACCCATCAGCTGGGCTTGCTGGACGGGCTGGTGTATCTGGAAGATCAGAGCATCGACAACATTCGCCTGGGGGACATGATCCTGAAGCGGGACTCCCACGTCTGCATGATCGTCGGTGTGGAGCGCACTCCGGACGGCAGGATCATAAACCTGGTGGAAGCGGAAGCCCGCGCCCCCCAGGTTCGCGTCCGCACCTATTCCCGCCGGGAATTCAACGACAACTGGCTCAATGCTGGGTATGATATCTACCGCTATACGAAGATCAACGACGTTCCGCCTGCGGATACTTCCTGGGAAAAGCACTTCCATCTGAACGAAAACCTCTGTCCCAGACGGGGCGACAAGGCCAACTGGCCCCTGGGAGAGACGGTGGAGATCGATGTAATGAACGCGGCAAGCTATGAGCGCGCCGTGCTCACACGGGGCAGCGAAGTGGTCTCTGTTTCGGCGATTCCGGAGGATTTTTGCCTGCGGTACGAAGATCTCAGCAGCGGATCCTATCAGGTGTTTCTGACCGGGCCCGAGGGGCAGAGCCGCCCCGCCAGCTTCCTCGTGGTCGATACCCGGATCGGCGCCGAGGTTCTGGAGGACGGCAATGTGAAGCTCACATTCTCCTCCTCCAACGCAAAGCCGACCTGGTATGCCTGGTGCTACCCGGATACCAACAATGCCGGCGGTGTTCTGTCGAAGACCAGCCGGGACTATATGGCGGTTTCCCGCGCTTACGCCCTCACAGCGGAGGAGCAGGCCAACGGCTATGTGCTCACGAATCACGATTCGGGCACATGGCTTCTGAAGGTGGAGTTCGAGACCGACTATGGTCAGATCTCCAGCGATTTTGTACAGGTTTCTGTCCCGTGACAGATGCATCTTGACCATGCGCATAGACGACGGACTGTCAGGAGGATGATGCGTGAATCAATCGATCGATTTTTTGAAAGCCATTGACGGCGTGTGGAATCAACCGGTTCCGGAGACCGTCATGGCCCGCGCGCGTCGAAGCCTGCTGGATTATCTGGCTGTGACCTGCGCCGGGGCGAGATTCCAGAGAGAAAAGCTGGATCGCTATTTCGCCTTCGCGGAGCCGGAGCAGGGCGCCTTCCGCGCCATCGGAACCGGAAGGGATCTGGTGCTGAAGGAAGCGGTCTTTCTGAACGGCCTGAACGGGCACGCGCTGGATTTTGACGATGGCACCAACTCCGGCATCATCCATCTGGGAAGCCCGATCTTCAGTTTGCTGATCCCGCTGTGCCAGCGATATGGTTTTTCAGTGGATGAGATGCTCCGGGCGGCGATAACCGGCTATGAGGCGTCCTACACCATGGCAGTGTCCATCCAGCCAGGGCACAAGGCCATGGGCTACCACGCCACCGGCACCTGCGGCACGCTGGGCGCAACGCTGGCGGCAGCCTATCTGCTGGACTTCTCGGAGGAGGAGCGGTTTCAGGCCTTTGCCTGTGCCTGTGTGGCTGCCAGCGGCATGTTGAAGGTGCTGGATGACGGCAGTGAGCTGAAGCCCTATAATGTGGCTAAGACGGCGCTGCTTTCGCTCACGGCGCTGCAATTGGCCAGGAGCGGATTCAAAGGACACAGCGACCCGCTGGGCGGCCGCGGCTTTCTGAAGATGATGACCGGCAAGGAATCTGTTGAATTGCAGCCGGTGTTCTTGAATGGCACCTATGCCATCATGAAGTCTTATACGAAGCCCTATGCCTCCTGCCGCTATACCCACCCTGCGGTGGAGGCGGCGATCCATCTGCGCAGCAGGGTGAAGCCGGAGGATGTGGAATCGATTTCGATCCGGACCTATGATCTCGCTGTCAGCGGCCATGACCATACGGAGATCCCCGGCAGCTACAGCGCCAAAATGAGCATCCCCTACGCCACGGCGGCGGGATTGCTCTTTGGGAAAGCGGGCTTGCAGGAGTTCACGGAGGAGGCTGTGCAGGGCGCCGCGGTCCTGGATCTGACTCAAAAGGTCAAGGTTTCTGCGGATGCGGAGCTGAGTGCCGTGTTCCCCGATGTACAGGCGGCGGTGGTCACGATCCGCACGAAGGACGGCACTTTCACCGACCGCGTGGATTTCCCGAAAGGGGAGCCGGAAAACCCGCTGGATGACCGGGAATTCCGGGAGCGCTACGACGGTCTGATGGAATACGCCGGCATCTCGCCTGACACAAGCAATTCGGTCTATCAAACCGCATATCGGACCGATGCCCCGGTCGATGCCCTGATCAGGGAACTATAAGGAGGAGTGATGGCATGAACAACGTAAAACTGATTCTTGGGACCATGACCTTCGGGGAATCCGTGTTTTCCCCGGATGTGGAGTCTTTTATCAACGCATTTCTGGATGCGGGTTACGATGAGCTGGACACTGCCTATGTTTATAACGAGGGCAATTGCGAGCGGCTGCTGGGCGAGGTGCTGCCGAACCTGAACCGGCCCTTCAAGATCGCGGGAAAGGTGAATCCCCGCATCACCGGCAAGCTGGACGCGGAAGCGGCCTATATGCAGGTCAACGAGAGCCTGGAGCGGATGAAGCTGGACTGCGCGGACATCATGTTCCTGCATTTCCCGGACCCCGCCACGCCCGTGATCTCCGTTCTGGAGGCCATGGCGGATCTCCATGATCAGGGCAAATTCAAGGAACTGGGCATTTCCAATTTCCCGGCCTGGATGGTCACCGACGTGTGGCACATCTGCGACAGGCACGGCTGGGTGAAGCCCACGGTCTTCGAGGGTGTTTACAATCCGCTGACCCGCAGAGCCGAGGCGGAGCTCAACGACTGTCTGAACCATTTCGGCATGCGGTTTTATGCCTATAACCCCATGTGCGGCGGTCTGCTGACAGGCAAGTACGGCTCCTATACGGACGCGCCCACCGACGGCCGGTTCACCCATCGGCCCAACTATCAGGGACGCTACTGGAAGAAGAGCTTCTTTGACGCGGTGGATCTCATCAAAGCCGCTGCGGCAAAGCACGGCATTACCAGCATCGAGGCCACCTACCGCTGGCTGGCCTATCATTCGATGCTGAACGGCGACCGGGGGGACGCGATCCTCATCGGCGCCTCCAAGCTGAACCATCTGCAGCAGAACATGAAGACCATCCAGGCCGGCCCGCTGCCGGAGGACGTGGTGGAGGCCTTTGAGCAGGCCTGGGCCATCACCAAGGGCGACAGCCCGGAGTATTTCACGCTCTACAAGGGCAAGGGCTCGGTAGGGGGCGAGAAAAAGTAAATGCTGGACCAGAACAACGTATTTCAAACCCTCCGGGATCACGGCGTGACCTATTTCACCGGTGTGCCGGACTCCTATCTGAACGGGTTTTGCAACTATGCGCTTCTCCACTGCGGCGATCGGAACGTGATCGCCGCCAATGAGGGCAACGCCGTGGGCATCGCGGCGGGGCATTACTTCGCCACCAAAGAGATCCCGCTGGTCTACATGCAGAACAGCGGCATGGGCAACACCATTAACCCCCTGGCCAGCCTGGCAGACCGGGACGTTTACGCTGTTCCGATGCTGCTGCTGATCGGCTGGCGCGGCCAGGGAAACACAGAGCCAAACCACCCCCAGCACAAGCTCCAGGGGGAGATCACCCCGGGTCTGCTGGATGTGATGCACATCCCTTATACGATTCTGGAGGATGACGACCGGAAGTTCAGCGAGACCGTGGAGCGAGCGGTGACCTACTGCAAAGAGACCCGCGGCATCTACGCGCTCATTGCTCCCAAGGGCGTCATGGCGGATCCCGACAAGCCCAACAATGTGGATGATGTCTATCCCATGAGCAGGGAAGAGGCCATTGAGGTGATCCTCGACCACATGCCGGAGGTTACCGTCTACAGTGCCACCACCGGACGCGCCACCAGAGAACTGTTTTTCCTCAGAGAGAAGCGGGGAGAGACGAAAGCCCGGGATTTCCTGAATGTGGGAAGCATGGGACATTGCTCCTCGGTTGCCCTGGGGATCGCGCTTTCCAGACCGGAACGGCACGTCGTGGCGCTGGACGGCGACTCCGCCGCCATGATGCACATGGGTGCCATGACCATGGTCAGCAAGGTGCAGGCGCCAAACTTCCTCCATGTGGTGCTGAACAACGGCGCCCATGAGTCCGTGGGCGGTCAGCCCTCGGCGGGACATCTTGTGGACTTTACCAAAGCGGCGGAGGCCTGCGGCTACGCGACCGTCGGCCACGCGGTCACCACGAAAGAAGAACTGATTGAGGCCATTTCTCAGTTGAAGGACTGCGGCAAGGCAGCCTTCATCGACTGCCGCATCCACAAGGGACTGACCCGGAAGCTGCCGCCAATCATTTTCGATCACCGGGCGGCCATCGACGAACTGATCGACGATCTGAACGGATAATACATCGTCCGGCACTGCCGGAGAAAGGATTTGAACATGAACAGCATGGAGCAAACCAGAGAATTCCTGAAATCTGTCGGCCTCCCCGGCGGGGACGCTTATGATCTGCCCACTTCTGAGAAGCGCTTCAAGGACGGCGGCCAGTTCCGCTTTGAGGTCCCCGGCATTCAGGGGCCCAAGGTCATGCGCGCGCTGCTGGAGGCCATGGACTCCTACGGCCTGTATCTGCACCGTGTGACCCAGACCCAGGGCATCATGCGTCTGACGGATCAGGAGATCGGCAAGATGGTGGAGCTTGCTCACCAGTGGCAGACGGATCTGATTCTGGCCATCGGTCCCCGCGCCACCACGGACACTTCCGCCTCCGTCCACACCGAAGAGGGCGTCCGCATGGGCTACCGTCTTCGCGGTCAGGAGCAGATCATTCGCGCCATTGAGGATGTGAAGCGCGCCGCCCGTCTGGGTGCCCGCGGCTTCCTGGTCTATGACGAGGGATGCCTCTGGATCTTAAACGAGATGCGCAAGGCAGGCGAGATCCCCGAGGACTGCCACTTCAAGGTTTCCGCTCACGCGGGCCACGGCAACCCCTGCTCCGCCAAGCTGCTGGAGACCATCGGCGCCGATTCCATCAACCCGGTGCGTGACATCCAGCTGCAGATGCTTGCCGCCATGCGTCAGGCGGTGGACTGCCCCATCGACATCCACACCGAAAACCCCAAGTCCACCGGCGGCTTCATCCGCCACTACGAGGTGCCGGAGATGATCCGCATTGCCGCTCCGATCTATCTGAAGACCGGCGGCTCTGTGGCTGCCACCCACTCCTGGGACAGCACCGAGGACGACGCCCGCAAGCGCGCCAAGCAGTGCAGCCTGGTCAAGCGTATGATCGACGAATACTACCCCGAGGCCGTATGGTCTCCCAAGGGCAGCCTGGTCTGATCCCGGCCATGGATTTCCGCTGTACCGGCAGGGATACCGGTACGGCAAGACGAAAGGAAGCAGCAACAAATGAGACACCACATGTATAACCCGGATTTCAAGTTCGTGGTCGAGCCGGAGCATTTTAACAAGTACACGGAGCGTGAGCTGCTCCAGTACTGTCTGGGCGCCACAATGTATATGCCGGGGTACAAGGATTTTACACCGAAGATCCTGGAGCACGCCATGCCCGGACTGACCACCATGGTCCTCTGCTTCGAGGACGCCTGCCCGGAGGAGAGAGTACCGGAGGCCATGGAGAATGTCCACCATCTGCTTTCCACGGTCACCGAGGCTGTGGACAACGGCACGCTGGACCCGGACTATGTGCCGCTGATCTTCGTCCGCATCCGGAACCTGGCCCAGTTCAAAGCCTTTGGGGAAAAGCTGACCAAGCAGGAGGTCCGTTCTCTCTGCGGCGTCAATTTTCCAAAATTCAACGCGGAGAACGGCTATGAGTACTATGCCTACCTGCAGGATCTGAACGATCGCTTCGGAGAGATCCTCTATGGCATGCCCATCATTGAGGACCCGGAGGTCGCCTACAAGGAGAGCCGGCTGCAGCAGCTGATCGGCATCAAGAAGATCCTGGACAAGTATCACGATCTGGTGCTGCAGGTGCGCGTGGGCGGTACGGACTTCAGCTCTGTGTTCGGTGTGCGCCGCGGGGTGGATTACAGTCTTTATGATATTATGACCGTCCGTGAGTGTCTCAGCGACATCATCAACATCTGCGGCCGCAACAATGACTATGTGATCTCCGGGCCGGTGTGGGAGTATTTCCGCGCGCCCAAGGAGCTGATGTTTGAGGAGCTGCCCCACCACGGGATCGAGGACTACCTCATGCGCCGTCAGCCGCTGGTGAACAACGAGATCGACGGTCTGCTGAGGGAGCTGATCCTCGACAAGGCCAACGGCTTTGTGGGCAGAACGGTCATCCATCCCACCCACGTCAAGTTCGTCAACGCTTTGATGGCGGTGACCAGGGAGGAATATGACGACGCCTGTCAGATCCTCGGCACCAACGGCGGTGTGGTCAAGGGCTCCGGCGGAAACAAAATGAACGAGATCAGACCCCATACCAACTGGGCGAAGAAGATCTACAACCGGGCGAGAGCCTTTGGCGTGATCAAGAATGAAAGCGGCTATGTAAAGCTCTTTGCCGTGAATGAGTAACTTACAAATTGACTGCCTGTTCCGCAAGAGCAGGCAGTCAAATCGAATGAAGAGGATTTCATATGATTGCATTGAAAACACCGATTTCAGAGGAAGCGGCAGCGGCCCTGCAGGTGGGAGATACCGTTGAGATCAGCGGCTATATCCTCTGCGGACGAGACGCCGTGCTTCCGAAGGTGCTGAAAATGATCGAAGACGGCACCGTGGGGGAGCTTGGCGTGGATCTGAGAGGTCAGGTGATTTTCCACACCGCCGTCAGTCCGGCCGGCGTCGGCCCCACCAGCTCCAACAAGCTGGAGATCGAAAGCAGCATCGCCCCGCTGTCCAGAGCCGGCATCAAGCTGCATCTGGGAAAAGGGGAGCTGCACAAGGAGACCATCCAAGCGCTGGATCAATATAACGCGGTCTATGCCGTGATCCCGCCGGTGACGGCACTGCTGGAGGCTAAGACCTCCGAGCGGAAGGTCCTGGCCTTCCCGGAGCTTGGCATGGAGGCGCTGCATCTGATCAAGGTGGATCGCTACCCTGCGATCATCGGCGCAGCCCATGGGAGGAGCATTTATGAAAAATGACATCGTAAGTCTCGTGCGGGACACGCTGGTGGAGGCCGGCTCCACCTTCCGCGCGGACAAAAAAGCGGCCTACCGCGCTGCCATCGAAAAAGAGCAGAACGAGCAGGCCAGATGGGTGCTCCAGACGGTATTGGACAATGCGGAGGCGGCGGAGCAGAACCGCAGCCCTCTTTGTGATGATTCCGGCATTCCGCACCTGGTGCTGGAGGTTGGCCCGGACTGCGCCGTGACCGGTCGGATGCTGGATGAGATCCGCGAGGGTGTCCGGCAGGGGCTCCGAAAGCTCCCTGGCCGCCCCATGGGGATCATGGGGGATGACAGCCACCGGATCGACCAGAGCGGCGGTCTGAACCCTGACAGCGCCGGCGTGGAGCCTGCTCCGATCCTCCTGCGCCGCTGCGAGGAAAACGTGCTGCGGCTGCACATCCTCATGTTTGGCGGCGGCCCTGCCATCCGTGCCAAGACCTATCGGGTGTTCCACAAGCACAACACCCAGGTGGTGCTGGACGAGATCGTCAGTTGGGCGAAGGAAGGCGTAGCACAGTTGGGCTGCTCTCCCTGCACGCTGGCGGTGGGCGTCGGGCGGAGCCACTTCGAGGCTGCATCCATGATGCTCCAGGCGCAGGTGGATGGCCGCTACGACGTGCAGAGCGACATGGAGCAGGAGATCACCCGCAGAGTGAATGAGGCCAACATCGGACCCCTGGGTCTCGGCGGCAACACCTCCGTGATCGCCACCTTCATGAAGGTCGGCCCCCAGAGAGCCAGCGGTGTCCGGATCGTCTGCGTCCGTCCTACCTGTTGCTTCGAGCCGAGAATCGCCACGGTGGATCTTATCTGATTAAACGAAAAACGCGCTGATTTCAGCGCGTTTTTTCATTTCTGTAATCCTCAGCTGCATCTGCGGCATCCCGAAGCCAGCGAATCGAATCCACGGGATAGGCTCCGACGGCGGTCTCCCCGGTGAGCATCAGGGAATCCGCGCCATCCTGAACCGCGTTGAAAATGTCGCTGACCTCCGCTCTGGTGGGGATCGGCGCGTGCTCCATGCTGGCCAGTAGCTGGGTCACCACCAGAAACGGCTTCCCGGCCCTCCGGCAGATCGCAGCGATTTCTTTTTGCACTGCCGGGAGCTGAAGCAGCGTCACGGCATTCCCGAGATCGCCCCGGGCAATGATGATCTCATCACAATGAGGGAGCAGCTCCGGCAGATGCTGTACGCCGGACTGATTCTCAACCTTGGCAAAAATCTTGATGTGGGACCCGCCAGCGTCGTCCAGTGCCTTTCTCAGCGTTACCAGATCCTCTGCACCCCGCACAAAGGGCTGCATGACTGCGGTCACGCCAAATTCCGCTGCGTGGGACAGATTGACGCGATCTTCGTCGGTCAGCGCAGGGAGGTGCAGATCCACGCCCTCGATGGCGAGGCTCTTCCGGCTGGCGAGCATTCCGCCGCGCAGCACCTTCGCTTCGGTTTCCGTTACCATCTCCAGCAGCAGCTTTCCATCATCCAGCAGCAGCTTCTGTCCCGGCTGCAGCGCCTGAAGGACCGCCAGCGGCACCGGGATCTCTTCTCCGAACTTGACGCTGCTGCCTATTTCCAGCTCCAGCGGTTTCGGAAGCTTTCCGATGCGCACCTCCGGCCCCTGCAGATCGATGAGCAGCTCCGAAGGGATGCCGGTCTCTTTTTCTGCCGCACGCAGCGCATCCAGATCAGCGGCGGCCTCTGCGAGCATACTGTGTGAGAGATTCAGCCGAATGCCGGTCATACCGGCGCGCAGCATTTCTTTCAGGATTTCCTTGCTCTCACTGGCGGGTCCAAGGGTTCCGTAAATTCGAATCATAAAAGGGTCCTTCCCAAATCAGGCCGCCCTGACGGACGGCCTGGTTATTTGTTATGCGCTTTTGGAGACGTCTTTTTTGGTGAGGGTATCTCCGTTGATTACCCGCTGCACCAGCTCACTGGCGGCGTTCACCAGACCTGCGTCCTGATACATGACGTATGCCCGGAAATTCGGCATGGAATAGGTGTAATTGCTGCCGCCGTTGCCGGTGACGGCGAAGGATTTGATGTTCCACTTTGCGCCGTCATTGAGCTGCATCTTGATGAGATCGTTGATCTCGCTGCTGCTCAGATTGGTCACGAACATGCCCTGCAGGCTGTTGAGGATCTGGGCATGGTGCATGATGATGGTGCCGGTGGAGAGCTTGTCGATGACGGCGGTGAGAATCTTCATCTGGTTCTTGCCGCGCTGATTGTCACCGGTGGCAAAGGCGTGACGCTCTCTGGCGAAGACCAGGGCTTCTTTTCCGTTGAGGTGATTCTCTCCCACCTGGAAGCCCTTGAAGGCGTAGTCCGATTCCACCGTGACGCCGCCGATTGCATCGATCAGGGTTTCAAAACCGGTGAAGTTGATCTGAGCGTAATAGTTGATCGGCACGTTATACAGGTTCGCCAGGGCGCCTACAGAGCAGCCGATGCCATAGATGCCGCAGTGGGTCAGCTTGTCCAGCGCGCCTCTTCCGGCGGGATTCGGCACATAATAATCGCGGGGCGTGTTCACCATCAGGATCTGCTTGCTCACGGGGTTGACCACCATGAGGATGTTTACGTCGCTGCGGCTGGTGCTGAGCATCTTGCTGCGGGTGTCAGAACCGCTGAGATACACCACGAAGGGCTCCGCAGTGACGTTCACGGGCTTCAGATTCTCGATGCTGGAGTTGTAATCGCCCATCTCCACATTGGCGTCCTCGGAGAAGGCATTGGAGATGATCTGATCGGTGTCGCCTTCCTCCACCACGATCTCAAAGAGAATGCGGGTGTCCTCGCTGAAGGTCTCGTAGTCGTCCTGATCCTCCAGCAGAGAGGCATAGGCCTCGTTGAGGATGATGGCGTTGTCCTTCTTAGCGTAGAGGGCGTCCACCATGTCCACCACACTGTCGTGGGTCTCGGTCTCCATCTCATCCAGCTTTTCCTTGAGCTGTTTGACAGCCGTGCTGGTGTTGGAGGCGTCATAGCTCTTGGTGATGCCGAAGGTATAGCCCTCAGCGTCTTCGATGTATTCGGCGGGGTCGTCCTTGAGGACATACACACCAATGGTGGAGGTGACCGCTACCGTAGTGGTGACCTTGTCGATGGTCTCATCCAGCTGGTTGGCAAAACGGACGCTGTAAAGAGATCCGGCGATCATGACAACGGAGAGCACCCAGGCGATGATCCGTCTCCAGAGTCCGGGGTGTTTTCCTTTTCTGGCATTGTTGCCGAGCATGTACAATAATCCGGCAAGGAGCCACACCATCGTGAAGAGAATGATGACCAGCAGCTTGTGCCGCAGCGGGAGCATGCTGAGCTTCCAAAGGCGAAAGGCGGAGTAAGCCTCCGCAGCAAGCATCGCCAGCCAGACAAGCACATAAACAGGGGTACGGGAAGTCTTCATAGTTTCTCCTTCGGGAATGAAAAAATGGGATCAGTAATAGATGGTGCTTCTTCGCCGCTTGGGCCGATAGTGCACACCGGAGACCATGCCCATGGCGGCAAAGGTTGCCAGCAGGGAGGAGCCGCCGTAGCTGAAGAAGGGGAGCGTAATGCCGATGACCGGCGTGATGCCGATGCACATGCCGATGTTTTCAAAGGCCTGGAAGGTCATGAACGCCGCCACACCAAAGCAGATCAGCGCGCTCATGGAATTGCCGGAGCGGACGCCCACCACGACGCATCGGATGATGATGGCGGTCAAAAGAAGCACGACAACGATGCAGCCGATCATGCCGAGCTCCTCGCCGATGACGCCGAAGATAAAGTCGGTGTGCTTTTCAGGGAAGTGGCTGGACTGACTTTGGGTGCCGTGATATAGCCCGGTTCCGGTAAGTCTTCCGGAAGCCAGAGCGATCTTACTCTGATGGGCCTGCCAGTTGATGCCGGTGTTGGTGGGATCGATGGTGCTGTCGTAGGGGGCTAGGATGCGCTGCTTCTGGTAGTCCTTCAAAACGAAGTTCCACAAAAGCGGGATCATGGCCGCAATGGCCGCAAAGCCGATGGCGAACCATCGAAGTGCGAAGCCTGCCGCGAACAGCATGACAATGAAGATGAAGAAAAAGATCAAAGCAGAGCCCAGATCCTTGGATGCAGCGAGGATGACGCCGAAGATCAGGATGAAGTGTCCTGCCAGCTGAACAGCGGACATCGGCGCGTTCAGACCCTGGGGGCTCTTCTGCAGGGTGGAGATCTGTTTTGCCAGAACGATGGTAAAGGAGAGCTTCACGATCTCGGTGGGCTGCACGCCGATGCCGAGGAAGCGGTACCAGGCCTTGTTGCCGGTGCCGTCGTCCACGCCGAAAACCAGAAGACCCACAATGAAGATGACGTTGAAAATGGTCAGCGCCAGCCATTTGTCCGCCAGAATGTCCACGTCCAGCAGGGTCATGACCACGAAGGCGATGATGCCGAGGAACATGGACAGCGTCTGCACAACGATATATTTTGCCGTACCGTCATAGGAGGCGGTGGCGCTTGTGATGACAATGATGCCGAAGATGGCGCAGATCAGACTCAGTCCCAGCAGCAGCAGATCCGCCCGCTGGAAGAATTCTTTTGCAGCGCCGCGAAAGCGTTTCACAGGGCAAATGCCTCCTTTCTTCTGAATCCTTACAAATTGATAGTATAACACAGAAAAACACTTTACGCAACGGCGATTTCCTGCTATAATGGTTCACGAAATATGAATACGGAAGTAAAACTATGACAGAATTCATCACCAACAGTGAGCGCGAAACCGAACAGGCGGGGGAGACCTTCGCCAGGTCGCTGCCCGATGGCTGCGTTGTGGCCATGTACGGGGAGCTGGGCTCCGGGAAGACTGCCTTCGTTCGCGGCATGGCAAAGGGCATGGGAATCGACTGCCGTGTCAGCAGCCCCACCTTCACCATCGTGAACGAGTACCGCGGCCAGCGGGAGCTGATCCATTTTGATATGTACCGTCTCCATAGCGGCGACGAGCTGTTTGACATCGGCTGGGAGGACTATCTCCGCCGCGGCAGCGTCTGTGCCGTGGAGTGGAGCGAAAACGTGGAGGACGCCTTTGAAGGGGACGAGATCATCGTCCGCTTCGAAAAAACCGGCGACCACAGCCGCCGCATTGTCGTGGAAGGAGGGGAGTCCCTATGCTGATTCTCGCAATGGAAAGCACGGCAAAGGCCGCCTCTGTGGCACTGGTTCGGGACGGTATCCTTTTGGGGCAGACCACCCAGCTCAGCGGCCTGACCCACAGCCGGACCCTCTTGCCCATGGCGGAGGATCTTTTGAAGAACACTGGGATTCCGTTGAAGGACGTGGACGGCTTCGCGGTGGCCCACGGTCCCGGCTCCTTTACCGGCGTCCGCATCGGCGTCTCGGCAGTGAAGGGCCTCGCCTGGGCGGCGGAAAAGCCTGCCTGCGGTGTCTCCACCCTGGCCGCCATGGCATGGAACGGCGTGGCCGCAGGTGAGGGAAGTCTCATCTGCTGCTGCATGGACGCCAGACGCAGCCAGGTGTACAATGCACTTTTCGAAGTCCGCAGCGGCCGTCCGGAGCGCCTGTGTGAAGATCGCGCTATCTCTGTAGAGGCGCTTTTGGAGGAATTACGCTCCAATGACTGGACGCCCTTCCTGGTGGGTGACGGCGCGGAGCTCTGCGCGGAAGCCTTCCGGAAAGCGGAATTTGATTTCACACTTGCACCGGAGAATCTCCGCCATCAAAGCGCCTGGGGCGTGGCCATGGCGGCGCAGGAGTCGGAATTCGTCTCCGGCGACCAGCTGCAGCCGGTGTATCTCAGACTCTCGCAGGCAGAGCGGGAGCGGCAAGCCAGATTATCTCAGAATTGAAAGATAGAAGGAGAAACCATTATGAGCAACGTTCATGTATTTGACCACCCGCTGATCCAGCACAAGCTGTCCATCCTCCGGGATGAGGCCACCAGCGTCAAGGAGTTCCGCGAGCTGATCTCCGAGATCGCCATGCTGATGTGCTATGAGGCTACCCGCGACCTGCCTCTGGAGGAGGTCGAGGTGCAGACCCCCGTCGCCATGGCCCACTGCAAGCAGATTGCCGGCAAGAAGCTGGCCATCGTCCCGATCCTCCGCGCCGGTCTCGGCATGGTGGACGGCATGGTCACCTTGATGCCCAATGCAAAGGTCGGTCACATCGGTCTGTTCCGTGACCCCGAGACCCTGGAGCCTGTGAAGTACTACTTCAAGATGCCCGCCGACATCGCAGAGCGCGACGTCATCGTGGTGGATCCCATGCTGGCCACCGGCGGCAGCGCTGCGGCAGCGGTCACCTTCCTGAAGGAAGCCGGCGCCCAGCACATCAAGCTCATGAGCATCATCGGCGCTCCGGAAGGCGTGGACGCCATGCAGAAGGCGCACCCCGATGTGGATATCTTCGTCGCTGCGGTGGACGAGCACCTGAACGATCACGGCTACATCGTTCCCGGCCTCGGCGACGCCGGCGACCGTATCTTCGGTACCAAATAATCGATCTCAAGAAACCGCTTTTATAAAAGTGTTTTCATGAAAACGATCCCACTCTCTGATTTCAGGGAGTGGGATCGTTGGTTTCTGGGGAAAACTTATTTTGCTTCAAAGCGCTGGAGGAAGGTGACGATCTGGGCGCGGGTGCAGGTCATCTCGGGGCTGAAACGGCTGCTGTCGGTGCCGTTGGTGATCTTCTGCTCCAGGGCCCAGCGCACTGCGTCGGCGTAAAACGCGTCCGCAGCGACATCCGCAAAGGTGGATTCCTCGGTCGTCTCAGGGCTTCCGGCAGCGCGGTAGAGGAGGGCGACGATCTGGCTGCGGGTGCAGGAGGCGTCGGGGCTGAAGGTGCCCTCCGCCGTGCCGTTGGTGATCTTCTGCTCCACTGCCCAGATGACCGCGTCGTGATAGTAAGCGTCCTCCGCCACATCCTGGAAGGGGTTGACCTCGGAGGCGGGAGCCGGAGAACCGGCGGCGCGCCAAAGGAAGGTGACCGCCTGGGCGCGGGTACAGGAGGCGTCCGGGCTGAAGGAGGTCTCGCCGGTGCCGTTGGTGACGCCGCTGGCAACAGCCCACTGTACCGCGTCATGATACCAGGCGTCAGAGGCGACGTCATCGAATTCTTTGGGCGGGATGTTCGTCAGTGTCTTCGATTCAAAGACCGCCTGAACACGGTTGATGCCGGCAGGCATGGGGAAGGTGGGCTCGGTGACAGTGGTCTCCGCGCCATCTGCGTCCGTGAGGATCAGCGACTGGATCCCGTAACCCGATTCAGCCTGCGGTGCAGCCGTGACAACGGTGCCCTTGGGCGCGATCATGGGGCTGAGCGTCACACTGCCGTGCTCGCTCTCCTGCGGCACCAGCACACCGGCATCCGCCGGGTAGAAGGGCACGTCCGCACCGGTAAGGGAGGTCAGCCAGGTGTTGCCGTTGGCGCGTTTGACGTCCAGGGTGTTGATCATCACGTCCCTGGCCCGCTGGCGCTTGCCCTCCACGTCGGGATTCATGATGCTGCTGACGGCGCTGACCACATAGAGCTTGTCATTGACGCAGCCCAGATAGAGCATCTCATGGCCGCTGAAAAACAGCGTCGCGCCGATGGGAAGCTCCCGGATCGCGGCGGCTTTCATCGTGTCACTCAGACCGGTCAGATTCAGCTGGAACAGCGGCATCGCCTGCTGCCAGTTGGTGTTGCGTGCCAGCTCCAGACCGAAGCATTTGTAGATGTTCCGCACATAACCTGAGCAGTCATCCGCGAGCATCATACCGCCCCAGCCGTAGGCGTCACCCAGGACGGAGAGTGCAGCCTTCGAGATGTTCTCCCGGGTCATGGGCAGATAGCCCACAGAGACCTCTGCACGCTCCGCGATCAGGCAGAGCTTTTTGGCATAGCTGCCGTCATCGTTCCGCACGGGGAGGTAGACCACATGGTTGTTGTAGGCAGCGCGGTTGTTCACCAGCGTGTTGCGATCCTCCAGCTCCACCCGTTGCAGCACGGTGCCCTGTGTCAGCAGACGGCGGGAGACCTCCGGCGCCACCAGGGACAGGGCGGTGGTATAGGTGCCCCAGACCACCAGTGCGTCCTCAGGAGCAAAGTCCCAGGCGTCGAGCCATTCTTCCTTATCGATGCAGACGGCCACATCCTCTGCCGGCACCCACCCGGGGCAGCTGATGGATTTCACCAGATAGAAATTCCCGTCGGCGCTGGTGCCGTAGATCACCAGCGGCTCATTGACGCGCAAACCGGTCAGGTGCTGATAGTCAAACTCCGGGTCCGCGGGATCATCGAGGATCTGCGCGTTGGAAGGGAAGGTGTGCAGCGTCGTGCGGTTCACCGTGATGGCATAGCGCAGAGGCTGCTCCTTGCTGGCCTTGGGATCCGACATGTTGCGGATCATCTTGTCATAAAAAGCCTGATTGGCTGCGCTGCCGTCGGTCTGATAGGTCCAGCCGAGGTAATGGTTTGCGTCGGCCTGACCGCTGGCCTGCAGCGCTTTTTTCTGGGCAATGCCGTCGATGGTATCGGGCAGGTTTTTGAGATCCGTCATGTTGGTGCCCGGCTCGGCGATGTTCGCGGCGTTTTGGGCTGCGATCTCCTCCGGCGTCATCAAAAGGGCGGATGGATCGGCCTGCAGCGCAGACCAGTAGCCCGGTTTGGACATTTCGGATGTGACCTCCGGCATAGATGTGCCGAAGGCGGCGGTGCTGAGGGTCAGCATCATGCAAAGGCAGAGCAGCAGTGCCGACCATCTGCGAATGGTTCGTTTCATACAATCACCTCATCAAATCGGTTTTTACAATCAATTCGTTTATGGCGTACGGCATTTTGCCGATACCGGATTTCCGGATGACCAAAATGAAAGAACTCTCAGAACGGTATCAAACCAATCCGAGAGTTTCTTTCATGTCTTTGCAATCATCGTGATCGGGATGGTGATATCAGTCTTCTTTTTCGAAGGTGATTACGTAATCGTCATCCTCGTTTTCGGCGCTGTAGACAATCCATCCGGCGGCCTTCTCCCGCTCCAGCGCGTCAGCCAGCTCGGTGGCACGCATGGTTTTGCGGTTGTAGCGCTCGGTCTTCATCTCTTTTGCCATGTTGTTCTCCTTATCCGACGTAACGGATCGCGCGGAGCTCCTCGGCCTCGAAGTCGGCCATGTACTCCTCCTTCCAGGCGCTGTAATCCTCACTGCGCAGCTGCTGGTCGCCCAGATAATCGCAGTAGGGGACGTTCTCGCCCACGAAGTAGATCAGGTGATAGCCGGTGCTCTCATTGTAAACCAGCCCCACATCGCCGGGCTTGCGGCTCTCGTCGAAGCAGAAATCGTTGAACTCCGTGACCATCTGGCCCTTGTAGACATGCTCATAGAGACCGCCGTTGTGGTGGGAACCATGATCCTGGCTGTACTCCTCTGCCAGAGCGGCAAAAGCCTCTTCGGTCTGCTCGCCGGCTTCCCATTTGGCCTGAATATCCGCCATGGTCTGCTCGGCAGCCGCCTTCTCCTCATCGGAGATCTCGCCGTCTTCGTCAGTGTCGGTGACCTGAACCAGGATGTGGCGCACGTCAACGGTGTTGTAATCGTTGGTGTCGCGGCCCTCGAAGAGAACCACATAGTAGCCGGAGCCTTCTTCCTCAACGACACCGACGTCGCCGGCCTCGCGGGCATCATCAAAGGCCCAGTCGGCAAAGCCGTAGTAGCTCAGGTTGGAGCCCTGGCTGTTTTCCACCACAGTGGGCTCAGCGGGGGTCGTCTCACCGGTGGGATTGCCATCTTCATCCACTGCGTCGGTGGGCTCACCCAGCTCGGCAACAGCAGCGGCAAAGGATTCGGCGTCCTTCGAAGCTTCGGCGATCTTGTCGGCAGTCTCCTTCGCGGCAGCCATGGTAGCCTCGGTGGGCGCTTCGGTCTCGTGACCGTCGGCATCGGTGGCCTGCTTGGTCTCAGCGGCTACCAGATAGTAACGCAGATTGAAGAGGTCATACTCGTTGGCATGATTGGCATACTCTTCTTTGATCTCGTCTGCAGTGTAGGTGAAGCTTGCCTGCTTCTCCTGTGCGTAGTTGGAAGCCAGCATGCTCTTGGCCATCATCTCACGGACCAGCTTCTCATTGGTGCCGCGGCCGTAGATGGCCTCCATATACTTGGAAGCGGAGGTGTAGCCGGCACTCTTGGCGTACTCGGCGATGGAGGCGATCTGCTCGTCGATCTCTTCCATATCATCTTCGGAGAGAGTCATACCTTCGTCTTCCGCGGCCTTGCTGAGTGCGGTGATCTCGGTCATGGACTTTTTCGCCTCGCCGAGGAAGTAGTCAGCCCAGGTGTCATACTCATCGCTCATGGTATATTCCTGCTCGTCCATCGGCTTGCTGGTATCCAGACCGAAAGCACTGGCATAGGAACCATAGCTGCTGTAGAAGTTCTGGTAAGCAACGTTATAGAAATAGTTGACCTCGGCCACACTGTAGGTCTCGTCATTGACCTTCAACGCCTTCTGGCGATAGAAGAGGCTGGAGTTGCCCAGCAGAATGGCGGCGATCAGAACAATGACGGCGATGGAGCCGCTGATCCACTTGATGCGGCTCTTGCGGTCTTCGGCAGCCTTTTTCTGCGCTGCGACCTGGCGGCGCTCCGTACCCTCAGCACGCTGCTGGGAGCGGGTTTTCTTGTCTTGGGATGCACTCATAAGGGTTCACCTGTTTCTCTAAAATGGATGCTTTTGTATCGGCATCTGCTGAAATAGCTTTAATATTATATAGGATACCTGGTGTTCTGTCAACCACATGGATGGAAATATTCTGTGAATGAAAAGTCTGGAAATTGTGCATCTTCGCCACTTGTGAATCGCCCGCAAAAGGCGTATGATGTTCGGGAAAGGAACTGCCCATGAACGAAAACAGAAGAAAACCGAATACGCTGAAAATCACATTGGTTCTTGTGCTGGTGGTCACTCTGGCGGTCATCGGCCTTTTCTATGACAGCGGCCACCGGATCGTGACCAACGAGGTGACGATCGAAAGCGAGACTCTGCCGGCGTCCTTCGATGGATTTCGCATCGTTGAGCTGACGGACCTGCACGGAGCGGAATTTGGAGAAAACAATACAAAGCTGGTGGAGAAGATTCGAAGCTGCAATCCGGATCTCATCGCGCTCACCGGTGATTTTGTGGAAAATGCTGAGCAGATGCAGGTGACGTTGACACTGGCAAGATCGCTGACTTCCATCGCGCCGGTCTGTTATGTCACCGGCAACCACGAGTGGGCCTCCGGGCTGGCAGAGGAGCTGATGGCTTCATTGGAAGCAGAAGGCGTACGCTGCATGCGTAACCAGTATGACGTTTTGGAGCGAAACGGCGACTCTCTGCTGATGATCGGGGTGGAGGACCCCAACAGCTACGCGGATCTGGCGACCCCGGATCAGGTGATTGAGGATGCGCAGACGGCGAACCCCGGCCTCTGGACGCTGCTGCTGGCCCACCGGAACTACTGGGTGGAGGAATATCCGACGCTCCCGGTGGATCTGATCCTCTGCGGCCACAGCCACGGCGGCGTGGTGCGGCTGCCCTTTATCGGGGGACTGATGAGCGAGGACCGCACGCTGTTTCCCGATTATGACGCGGGGATCTACGACGGAGAGCGGTTTCAGATGTTCGTTTCTGTGGGCCTGGGACAGACCCGCTATTTCCCGCGGCTTTTGAACAACCCGGAGATCGCCTGCATCACCCTGAAGACTGTCGACTGAATCCATGCAACTTTTTCCCATGCGCGGCATATACTGGTGTGTATATGCTGATTGCGGAGGGGTGAAGAAAATGGGTACAGATTTAGATGATTGGATCTTCGGCTCGGAGACCTCGAGACCCAGCGACCGATAAAAAAAGAGTGCAGATTCAGTCTGCACTCTTTTTGCATCTATTGGATTTCAAGCACGGTCAGCAGCTTGCCATCGACCCGGAATTTGACCTCCATCCCGGCAAAGCTGAGACCGTAGATCCGATCGGGATCGTTTTGATACCTGGGTCTCGGATCCTGCTTCAAAACCCCGATGAGCGCGTCCCGCTTGTCCGAAGGGACCTTTTGCAGCAATTCGTCCGGGAACACCACGTTGACCTCCGGCATGGCGGTGGTGGTCGTAAACCCGCCCATGGCATCCGGATGGCAGTCGGCGTAGGGAATATAGGGCTTGATGTCATAGATCGGCGTCCCGTCCATCAGATCGGCACCCGCAACCCGCAGCACCGGGCCAAGCTCCGGATCTTCGTCCACCGACAGCAGCTTCACGCAGCTCAGACCGATGGGATTGGGTCTGAAAGGGGAGCGGGTCGCAAAGACGCCCATCCGGACATTCCCTCCGAGGCGCGGCGGCCGCACTGTGGGGCTCCAGGAATCCCGCTTCGCCTCGGAAAACTCCCAGATCAGCCAGATGTGGCTGAAATCCTCCAGTCCCCGCACGGCGTCCATGACCCGGAACTCCGGCTCAAACACGATCCGCGCCTCCAGCTCCGGCACCACGCCGCTCTGTCTGGGGATGCCGAATTTTTCGGGGAAATCGCTTCGGATCCTCGCAACGGGCCTCATGCGCTTTCCCCCTCAAACTGCTGGCACAGGTGCCTGACGCAGCAGACCTCGCAGTTCGGCTTTCTTGCATCGCAGACGGCTCTGCCGTGGAGCACCAGACGATGACAGAAATCGCTGCTCTTCTCGGGCGGCAGCAGGGGCTGCAGCGCCCGCTCGATCTTCACCGGATCTTTCAGATTGTCCACCAGCCCCATCCGGTTGGTCAATCGGATGCAGTGGGTGTCCACCACGATGGCGGGCTTGTGGTACACGTCACCGAGGATCAGGTTGGCGGTCTTTCTGCCCACGCCGGGCAGCGCCACCAGCGCCTCCATGGTGTCCGGCACGATGCCGCCGTGCTCTGCCAGCAGCACCTGAGCACACTTGACGATGTCTCTGGCCTTGGAGCGGAAGAAGCCGCAGCTGTGGATGTACTGCTCCACCTCCTGTACGTCCGCTTCGGCGAATGCCTGCAGGGAGGGGAAACGCTCGTAGAGAGCCGGGGTCACCTGGTTCACCCGCTCGTCGGTGCACTGGGCCGCCAGCCGCACAGCGAAAAGCAGCTCATAAGCCTTTTCGTAGTCCAGCGTGCATTCCGCCAGCGGATATTCCTGCTCCAGCAAATCGATGATCTCGTTGATCTGTTCCTGTGTCCGCATGGTCAGTCCCTCGATTCCAGCAGCACCACCGCGTGGGCGGCGATGCCTTCTTTTGCTCCGGTGAAGCCCAGCCCCTCTTCGGTGGTGGCCTTCACGGAGATTTGATTCAGATCACATTCCATGGCCTCCGCCAGGTTTTTTCGCATATTCAGAATGTGCGGCGCCAGCTTCGGGGCCTGGGCCAGTACCGTGACATCCGCGTTTCCGAGCCGATAGCCCTCTGCGCGGATCCGCTTCATGACTTCTTTGAGCAGTTTGATGCTGTCAGCACCCTCATAGGCGGGATCGTTGTCGGGAAACAGGTGCCCGATATCACCCAGCGCCAGTGCGCCAAGGAGGGCGTCCATCAGCGCGTGGGTCAGCACGTCCGCGTCCGAGTGGCCCAGCAAGCCCACGGTGTGGGGGATCTCCACGCCGCCGAGGATCAGCTTCCGACCCTCCACCAGCTTGTGGACGTCATAGCCGTGTCCGATCCGCATCATTGCAGTCGCCTCCTTAGAATCTCCTCTGCCAGCAGCACGTCCGGCGGGGTGGTGATCTTAATGTTTTCCTCAGAGCCCTCCACCGCAAAAATCTTCATGTCCAGCGCCTCCACGGCGGAGCAGTCGTCGGTGATGGGAAGCTTGTTTTTGATGGCCTCAGTCAGCGCAGCGCGGATCAGATCCGCCTGGAACACCTGCGGCGTCTGTACGGCGGCGAGACTTTCTCTCGGCGGGGTGCTCACCAGATAACCTTCCTCCAGCACCTTCACGGTGTCCTTCAAGGGCAGAGTGGGCACTGCGGCCTGATGTTTTTCCGCCGCCTCATAGGTGGCCTGGATCAGATCCGGTGTGACCAGTGGTCTTGCGGCGTCATGGATGCCGATGACCGTTGCCTTGCTGCTGACCGCCAGCACACCTGCGAGGGAGGATTCCGCCCTGGTGCTTCCGCCGACGACTACCTTACTCAGTTTATGGAGGCCCAGCTTATCCCTGAGCGCGGCGAATTCCTCGATCCGATCCGCCCGGGTCACCAATACGATCTCATCGATGCAGGCCGTGACCTGAAAGATCGTCAGCGTCCGCTCGATCACCGAGGCGCCGCCGACCTGCAGCGTCAGCTTGTCCTGCCCCAGTCTGGTGGAGGAGCCCGCCGCCACGATCACCGCCGCGCGGTAGGGCGCTTTGCCGAGCTTCTTCAGTATTTTTCGATACAATGCCATAAGCATCCGCCTTTCCCATGCATGGTACCATTATAACCGCTGCGGCTGAACGGTGCAAGGCGTTTTCTGAAAAACAAAAGACGCGTCGGATCCTACCGGCGCGTCCAGAGGGTTATTCGAATACCTGATACAGGATTCCTGCCATCTGCATCTGCGCTTCTGCCTGTCGGATCAAAGACTGCTGGAGTTCTTGATCCCTTTCCATCACTTCTTTCAGCGCGAACCGCCGCTCCGGATCCGGAAGCCCATCCAGCCTGAGCGTCGCTCCCTGGATGCCGACCCGGTCAGACACCCATGCCATCCCCAGCTCCGGCAGCAGCAGGGCCTCCAGCTTTTCAGAATCCAAAATGGAAGGGCAGAGCTGTACCCGGTGGCCTTTCTCCAGCGCCTTCAGTGCCAGGGCACAGAGAAACTCGTTTCCCAATCCGCAGGTGTCTTCCAGAGTCATCATTTTTTCAAATGGAATTGACTTTGCGATCAGCCCATCCACGGTCAAACTCCGCAAAAAACCAATCTCTGCCCGGCCGGAGAGCGCCGTCTTCGGCAGCCCGTTTGAAGCCTGCTCGCCCAAGTTCCTTGCTTCGATTCGATCCTCGGTCAGCACCAATCCGGGCTCTCCGGCGGCGTCCACCAGCCCCGCCGCCTGCAGGAGCGCCGCGCTCCGCTTCAAAAACCAAAGGATCCCATGGCTGACCTGCCGCTCTGCCGCCGTTCCGTATTTCAATGGTCCCGGCAGCGTCACCGGTCCATGAAACAGCTCCATGCCATCACCTCATTTCCCGCTATCCTATGCAGATTCTGTCGGGTTTGACAATTCCGGCCGCTGCCCGTATAATCAAGCCGAGGTGAGAATGATGGTAAAGCTGCTGCTGTTCGATTTTGACGGTACGTTGTTTGACACCGGCCTCGGCGTCACGAACTGCGTCCGCTATGCATTGGAAAAGCTCGGCATCCATGAGACGGATGAAAGCAATCTGAAAAAGTTCATTGGCCCGCCGCTTTATGATATGTTTCAGGAGCTCTACGGCTTCGACGACGAGACCGCCAACCACGCGGTGGAGCTCTACCGGGAGCGCTACCAGCCCGTGGGGTTTTTGGAGTGCGCGCCCTACGAGGGAATGATCGACCTGGTGGACGCTGTGCGGGAGGCGGGATTCCTGGCGTCCGTCTGTACCGGAAAGCCCACGCCCACCACCATGAAGATCCTGGAGCACTATGATCTGGTGCACCATTTCGATTACATCCTCGGCAGTGAGTTTGACGGCACCCGCTCGAAAAAACACGAGGTGGTGGCGGATGTGATGCAGCACTTCGGTCTCACGGAGCACCCCGAACAGGTGCGTATGATCGGAGACCGGAAATACGACGTCCTCGGCGCGGCGAAGTGCGGCGTCAAATGCATCGGCGTCCGCTTCGGCTTCCCGGAGCCCGGAGAGCTGGAAGCTGCCGGGGCAGAGCATGTGGTGGACACCGTATCGGAGCTGAAAGCGTATCTCTTGTCTTTGAATTGAATAATAAACAGCAAAACTCCACCGGACTTCCGGTGGAGTTTTACTATGTGGTTTTGCTTATTTGACGCTGAGATCGAAGTTCTTCAGCATGGAGGCAACCTCTGCGCGGGTCGCGAAGCCGAGGGGATTCAGGCGGCCGAGGTTATCGCCGTTCATAACGCCGAGATTGGTGGCCCACTGCATGGCGCCCCTGGCCCAGTCAGAGATCAGGCTGCTGTCCTGGAAGCTGGCAGACTTGGCGCTGCCGGCATTCGCGTTCAGACCCTTCCACTGGGCGAAGCGCTGAAGGATCGCAGCCATCTGCTCTCTGGTGGCGGGATCGTTGGGACCAAAGGCTCCTTCCGGATAGCCGTTGACCAGACCGGCCTGCTCCGCCCACATGACGGGCGCGTAGTACCAGGCGCTGCTGGAGACGTCGGAGAAGCTGCCGGCGGGAGTGAACTCCGGCTTGCCGGCAATGTTGTAGAGGATCTGCGCGATCTGCGCACGGGTCACCAGGCTCTGGGGCTCGAAGGAGCTGGAATCCACACCCTTCATGTAGCCCTTTTCGGTGACGTACTGGATCACATTGTAGAACCAGGAATTCTTGAGTACATCCTTGAACCGCTCAATCAGGGAAGCCGCTGCGGGGAGCTTCTCACCTTCGGATGCCTCTGTGCCGCTGAAGTAGGCGTCAGCGGCCTGGATGGCGGCGGGAACCTGGACCAGACCCCAGCCGTAGGTGGTGTCGTAGCCGCTGTCGCCCAGATCCTTGCTGGACATCTTCAGGATCTCCAGGAAGTCGGTCTTGTTCATGTCCGGATACTTCTCCTTCAGCAGGGCAGCCAGACCGGTCACGAAGGGAGCCGCGTAGGAGGAGCCTGCGCCGAGCTTGGCGATGTAGGGCACCTTGCAGCTGAGGCTGACGACGCCGAAGCCGGGAGCTACAACGTCAATGGTCTCATTGTGGTTGGAGAAGGAGGTGGTCTTCTTTGCAATGTCCACGAAGCCGACGCCGATGGTCTCTTCATAGCCGCCGGGATAGTGGATCTCCTCGGTGCCGGTGTTGCCGGTGGAGCAGACGATGATGACGCCCTTGGACTCGGCGTACTTGATGGCATTGTGGAGCGTCTCGGTGCCCCTGATGGAGCCGATGCTGATGTTGATGACGTCACAGTGGAACTCATCCACAGCCGCATAAATGGCTCTGGAATTGATCCCGGTGTCGGATTTACCGTCGGTAGAGGTTTTCAGCGGAACAATGGTGACATTGGGGGCGACGCCCGCGATGCCGACACCGTTGCCTTTGGTGGCGCCGATGATGCCGGCGATGAAGGTGCCGTGTCCGTTGGTGTCATCGGTATTCTCAGAGGCGTTCACCAGGTTCTTGCCGGGGAGCAGACGGCTGCTGTCGATGTCGCCGGTGTTCAGAGAGACGCCGGAATCGATGATGCCGACACGGACACCGCTGCCGGTAAGACCGGACTTCCAGCCCTCACGCATACCGACCATCTTCATATCCCACTGCAGGGGGGAGAAGGGGTCGAAGGAGAGCTTTTCGGCGTTCTGGTCCACCTGACCAAGATTCACGTCGACGAGCTGCTGATCCAGCGGCAGGCTGTCGTCAACGTTGAACTCCACTTCTGCGGGCTGCTCGGGCTGGGCAGCATCGGTCTTGGTGAAGTGTGCGTCGGCTGCCTTGATGGCGGCGGGAGCGTCCAGCAGGCCGTAGCCGTAGGCACTGTCATAGCCATTGTCGCCCAGATCCTTGGCGGAGGCCTTCAGGATCTCCATGAGATCGGCCTGGGTCATCTCCGGGTGGGCCTGCTTCAGTAGAGCGGCAACGCCGGTGACGAAGGGAGCGGAGAAGCTGGTGCCGCTGCTGCGGTAGACGGTGAAGGGCAGAGTGCCGAGGCTGAGGACCTTCTCTCCGGGAGCGACTACGAACACGCTGTCGTTCTGGTTGGAGAACTCGCTGACCTTCATGTTCTTGTCCACAGAGCCGACCGCGATGACGTTGCTGTAAGCGCCGGGATAGTTGTAAGTGGCGTCGCCGTCGTTGCCGACGGTGCTGATGACGATGGCGCCCTTGGAGATCGCGTAATCGATCGCCTGCTTCATTCTGGGCAGATCGGAGGTCATTCCGGAACTCAGATTGATAACGTCACAGTGATACTGGTCCACCGCGGCGTAGATTCCACTGATCTCGGCGTCAGGCGTGGAGAACAATGTGGCAAAGCATTTGATGGGAGCAAAGGTGACTTCCGGGGCCACACCGGCAATGCCGATGCCGTTGCCCTTGCTGGCGCCGATGATGCCGGCGATGAAGGTGCCGTGGCCCTCGGTGTCCATCACGGGGGAACCGAATTTCAGCTTTACGGGGGAGAGATTCACACCCTCCAGGATGCGGTCTCTGTCGATGTCCATGGTGAGGTTGGACAGACCGGAGTCCACGATGCCGACGGTCACGCCCTTACCGGTGAGACCGGAGTTCCAGGCCTGCTCCATGCCGATCATCTTCATATCCCACTGGAGGGAGGAGAAGGCGTCGAAGGAAAGCTTCTGGGCATTCGCGCTGACTTCCTTCTCGGAAACCGCCTCATACTGATGATCGATGGGCTTGCCGGAATCCGTATTCTGGGCCTCGGCGCTGAAATACTCGTCAGCCGCCTGAATGGCTTCGGGAGCCTGAACCAGACCCCAACCGTAGGCGGTATCGTAATCAGCATCGCCCAGATCCTTGCTGGAGGCCTGAAGGATCGCCTTGAAGTCCGAAGCGGTCATCTCGGGATGCGCCTGCTTCAGCAGCGCCGCAATACCGGTGACAAAGGGGGCGGAGAAGCTGGTGCCGCTGCTGCGGTAAACCAGAAGCGGAGCGGGGCCGAGGCTGAGAACCTTCTCGCCGGGTGCAACGACGAAAACGCTGTCATTCTTGTTGGAGAAGCTGCAGACATTGCTGTTCTTATCCACAGCACCCACGCCGATGACCTCGGAGTAAGCGGCGGGATACTGCAGCTGGGCATTGCCCTCGTTGCCGACCGCGGCCACGATGATGACGCCCTTACTGGCGGCATACTGAACAGCCTCGCGCAGGGCCTGATTGTCATAGGGTGTGCCCATGCTCATGTTGATGACGTCGGCGTCATATTTGTCAACGGCGACACGGATCGCCTCGGCGTCGCGGCTCAGGGTCTTGATGGAGATGAACTGCACCTCCGGAGCCACACCGGCGATGCTGACGCCGTTGCCTCTGGCAGCGCCGATGATGCCGGCAATGAAGGTACCGTGACCCTCCATGTCCACCGTGGTGGAGCCGAAGATACCGGAGGAGGTGCTGAGATTATCACCCTTGGTGATTCGGCTGCCGGGGATGTCCAGCGTGAGATTGGACACGCCGGAGTCGATGATGGCAACGCGCACGCCCTTGCCGGTGAGACCGGAATCCCAGGCCTGCTGCATGCCGATCAGCTTCATGTCCCACTGGAGAGACGAGAAGGGATCAAAGGACAGCTTTTCAGCGTTCATAGGTACTTCTGACTCTTTGACCTCCTCAAACTGAAAGTCGATGGGAAGATCGTTTGCGCCGGCCGCCGCGGCGGGGACGCCGAACAGCGGGATGGTCAGACACAGAACCATCACCAGCGCGAGAATTTTGCGGAATAACTTCATTGGCATTTCCTCCTTGCATCTTTTTCCAAATAGTTACAAAAACAACACATTTGTCACTATTATAAATTATATCGGAACAGAATATGACTGTCAATGAAGCAAAAATAAAATCGTGAAAACGCCGAAGAAATGATAAACAAAAATTAAGAATTCCCCAGTGCAGAACACCGGGGAATCCGTATGTTTGTGTGATTCTTACACGCGCACCATTTCGGGGGAAATGTCGGTGAGCTTTCTGGCGCCGCACATGTACATGGCCTCCACCAGCTCCATGCGCAGCTTCTCCACATAGACCGTCACACCCTCTGCGCCGGCGCCGAACCAGGCAACGGGGAAGGGACGGCAGATCATGACGGCGTCAGCGCCCATGGCCAGGGCTTTGAGTATGTCGGATCCGGAGCGAAGGCCGCCGTCCACGATGATCTTCGCTGCGCCGCCGACTGCCGCGACAATCTCCGGCAGCACCTCCGCCGTAGCGGGAGCCCCGGGGAGCACACGGCCGCCGTGGTTGGAGACGATGATGCCGTCCGCGCCGCACGCCACAGCCTGCTCGGCGTTTTTCGCGGTCATAATGCCCTTGACGATGAACGGCTTCTCGGAAGCAGCTCTGAGTTCTTTCATCTCATCCGGGGTCTTGGAGCCGAATTTTAACCCCTTGCCGGTCCAGACCGAGAGTCCGGCGCTGTCCGCTACCACGCCCACGGCCACGGCGGAGGATTTGTTGATCTTCTCGATGTGCTTCAGGATCACGTCATTGGGGAAGGGGTTCAGGATCGGGACGGCGGCCGCCTGGTAGTGCTCCATGCTGATGAGACCGCCGGGGAGCGTCTGCGGGGTGACTCCGTCTCCGAAGCAGTCGATGAAGCCGCACTTCGCCGCAGCCTCGATGACGCCGTCGTTGTATTCCAGCGTCACGTCGGTCTTGCTGTACTGGGTCAGGGAGCCGATGGGGCCGCTCAGCAGCGGGAGCTTCAGCTTCGCACCGAAGAGCTCGCAGCCGGTGTCGACCGCTCCGTCCGGGGCGAACACATCCATGTTCAGACCAATCTTCTGCCACGCGCTCCAGTTCACATTGGCGCCGTTGCCGGGAGCCTTGGAGCCGGGGCCCGGTATGGTGTTGCCGCAGCCGAGACCGTTGCAGACCGGACATGCCTTGCAGTTGGAGATGTTTTTCTTTGCGCTTTCCCGAACTTCGTCAAAGGTCATGGGTTTCACCTCAATATTATATTTATGGAATCAATATACCATGGTTTTCCAATCCTGACAAGCACCATTGACGCGTTTGAAAAAAGCGCGTATAATAGTTGCCTGTAAAAACGAAATTGGAGGGATTTTCCAATGGTGAAGCTCTATGACGGCGGTGTGTATCTCCTCAATGGCGAGACGCTGCTCCCCGAGGCGGAGGCCGCGGGTTATGAGAAATCGGAGGCCCGGAAGGGCACCATTGCATACAGCATTCTGAAGGCCCACAATACCTCCGGGAGTATGGAGCAGCTGCGGCTGAAGTTTGACGCCATGGCCTCCCACGACATCACCTTCGTGGGCATCATTCAGACGGCGAAGGCCTCCGGCATGGAACGCTTCCCGCTGCCCTATGTGCTCACCAACTGTCACAACACCCTCTGCGCCGTGGGCGGCACCATCAATGAGGACGACCACATGTTCGGCCTCTCCGCCGCGCGGAAATACGGCGGCATCTACGTCCCGCCGCACATTGCGGTCATCCACCAGTACATGCGGGAGATGCACGCCGGCTGTGGAAAGATGATCCTCGGCTCCGACTCCCACACCCGTTATGGCGCTCTCGGCACCATGGCGGTGGGTGAGGGCGGCGGAGAGCTGGTCAAGCAGCTGCTGGAGGACACCTACGACGTGGCCTATCCCGGCGTAGTGGCGGTGTATCTCACCGGCAAGCCGCAGCCCTGGGTCGGCCCCCAGGACATCGCCCTTGCCATCATCGGTGCGGTATTCCAGAACGGCTATGTGAAAAACAAGGTCATGGAGTTTGTTGGCCCCGGCGTGGCCTCCATGTCCACCGACTATCGAAACGGCGTGGACGTCATGACCACCGAGACCACCTGTCTCAGCTCCGTCTGGCGCACCGACGCAGACACGAAGGCCTATCTGGAGCAGCACGGACGCGGCGAGGACTATAAAGAATTGAATCCCGCCGATGTGGCCTACTATGACGGCTGTGTCTATGTGGATCTGAGTACCGTCAAGCCCATGATCGCCCTGCCGTTCCATCCCTCCAACGTCTATGAGATCGACGAGCTGAACGCAAATCTGGAGGACATTCTTGCCTCTGTGGAAGCCGAGGCAAAGAAGGTGGCCGGCGGCCGGGCGGAATACACGCTGCTGGATAAGATCGAAAACGGTCGTCTGCGCGTTCAGCAGGGCGTCATCGCTGGCTGCGCCGGCGGCAACTACACCAACGTGGTGCAGGCTGCCAACGCCCTCCGGGGCAAGAGCTGCGGCTATGGAGAATTCAGCCTCTCGGTCTATCCCTCCAGCCAGCCGGTGAATCTGGAGCTGACGAAAAACGGCGCCATTGCCGATCTGATCGAAGCCGGCGCCATCGTGCGCAGTGCCTTCTGCGGCCCCTGCTTCGGCGCGGGCGACACCCCCTGCAACAACGGACTCTCCGTGCGCCACACCACCAGAAACTTCCCCAACCGGGAAGGCTCCAAGCCCGGCAACGCCCAGATGTCCGCCGTGGCCCTCATGGACGCAAGAAGCATCGCGGCTACCGCAGCCAATGGCGGCATCCTCACCAGTGCGGAGACTCTGGACTGCTGGGACAGTATCCCGGATTACCACTTCGACAAGGGCGTCTATGACCGCCGGGTCTATCAGGGCTTCGGAAAGGGCACCGGCGAAGATCTGGTCTACGGCCCCAACATCAAGGACTGGCCCGCCATGAGCGCTCTGACGGAGAACATCCTCCTGAAGGTCTGCTCCAAGATCCTGGATCCCGTCACCACCACCGACGAGCTGATCCCCTCCGGCGAGACCAGCTCCTTCCGCTCCAATCCGCTGGGTCTGGCGGAGTTCACCCTCAGCCGCCGGGATCCGGAGTATGTGGGATGCAGCAAGGCTGTGGACAAGCTGGAGAAGGCCCGCGCAGCAGGGGAGGACGTCCTCGCAGCGGAGCCGGAGCTGAAAGAAGTTTACGGCGTGATCCGCACCATCCCCGGTCAGGCCGAGATCGACCCCGCCAAGACGGAGATCGGCTCCATGCTCTACGCGGTGAAGCCCGGCGACGGCTCCGCCCGAGAGCAGGCCGCCAGCTGCCAGCGCGTGATCGGCGGCCTTGCTAACATCACAAAGGAATACGCCACCAAGCGGTATCGCTCCAACGTGATGAACTGGGGCATGGTGCCCTTCCAGATGGAGGCGGACCCGGACTTCGAGGTGGGGGACTACATCTTCGTCCCCGGCATCCGCGCGGCGCTGGACGGCGACCTGAAGGACATCACCGCCTATTTGATCCGAAACGGAAAGGCTGAACCCCTGCAGCTCTACATTGCGGATATGACCCCGGATGAACGGGCCATCGTCAAGGCCGGCTGCCTGATCAACTACAATCGAGACCGGAAAAAAGCATAAAAGTATCCCGGTGTGCCGAGGCATACCGGGATTTTCATGACTTATTTGGAATACAATACCACGGCCAACAGGCAGAGGTCCTGATCGGTGTCGTTGATGACCTGATGCTCTTCGCCGTCTTCGCAGAAGAGGATGTCACCGGGGACGATGTCTACCAGCTCCTCATTCAGCAGATATTTGCCTTTGCCGGAGAGAATGTAGTACACCTCACCGTCGCCGTTGTGGCGGTGGCGGCCAATCTCACAGCCCGGCTTGAGCTTCATGATCGAGCACACCCGCCCCTTCTGGTACATCTCGTCGGGGCCGTTGAGAATGTCGTATTTCTCCAGCTCGCCCGCGCCGCCCTGGAAGTGCTCCAGAATGATCGGCGTCTCCGGAAGTCTGCGCTTGAATGCCATGTAAATCGCTCCTTTTCACAGTATTTGGTCTCTGGATCCACGATAGCACAGCGCCTCCGAAATTACAAGATTAAATATTTTTGTAAAAACTGTTTGAAATAGTGATAAAATGTAAAAATCTTATGGAGTTATTCCATAATTTGAATGTCCAATATTTGTATTTTCTGCCGAAAATAATCGAATTGCTTCACATAATATGATTAAATAATTATTAAATCATTGACATTTTCCCGCCTCCATGATATGATGCGGTTGCTGGGGAAGGACCCCAAAATCAGGTATTTCAAGAACTCCGGAGGGAGAATGCTTATGAAGTTCAATTATAAGTTCGTCATCACCGCGGTATTTCTGCTGTGCACACTGCTGATCGCCGGCTGCGGGAGCAATTCCGCTCCTGTGGAGAGCACGCCGCCGGAGACCACCGCCGCTCCGTTTTCTGACTCCAACGTCACCTCCGGCATCCAGTCCGGCACGGACGTGGAGGCGCTGATCGGCACCTGGACGCTGGACAAGACGGTGAGCACCACCGATCCCGATGCGGCAGCTGTGGAGACCGAGGAGACCCGCGTTTATGTGTTTGCGGACAACGGCACCGGTTCTGTCACTGCGGCGGACACTTCGGTGAGCTTTGAATATGCTATGCAGGGGAATGTTCTGACCTTCGTCACCGACGCCGGGGCAGTGGAGATGTACCAGACCGCCTTCGATGAGGATGGCGCTCTGCTCCTGACCCGGATCAACAACGACGGCACCCAGCAGGAACTGGTGGAATACTTCGTCCATCCCGAGGAATGATCCATAAATGATTTCAGGCAGCTCAGGTTTGAGCTGCCTGTTTTTTGTTGAAACTTTTCTGAGAAAGCTTGAATTGCGGTGAAATGCGTTGTATAATGTATTGATTCAATCAAAACTGAAAGGAGCGGTGCAGCATGTCCGATCCGGTATTGGAATTGAAGAAGCTTGTGGAGGAGAGCGACAACATCGTTTTCTTCGGCGGCGCCGGTGTCTCCACGGAGAGTGGGATCCCGGATTTCCGCAGTGTGGACGGGCTTTACAATCAGCAGTATAAATACCCGCCTGAGACGATCCTGAGCCATTCCTTTTTCGTGGCGCATCCGGATGAATACTACGAGTTTCATCGTGCCAAGCTGGTGGCGCCGGAGGCGAAGCCCAATCGGGCCCACCTGCGTCTGGCGGAGCTGGAGGCTGAGGGAAAGCTGAAAGCCGTCATCACCCAGAACATCGACGGTCTCCACCAGGCGGCCGGCAGCAAGAACGTTCTGGAGCTCCACGGCAGCATCCATCGCTGCTACTGCATGCAGTGCGGCAGACCCTATCCCGCCGACCGGATGAATCTGGGCACCGGGATCCCGAGATGTGACTGCGGCGGCATCATCCGTCCGGACATCGTCCTCTATGAGGAGGCGCTGGACGAGGAGGTTCTCGCAAAGTCCATCCACTATATCCGCAACGCCGATATGATGATCGTCGGCGGCACCTCGCTGGCGGTCTATCCCGCGGCGGGCCTGCTGAATTATTATCGGGGGAATAAACTGGTGCTGGTGAACCGCAGCGCCACGCCCTATGACAGTGCGGCCAATCTGATCATTCATGAGAAGATCGGCGATGTGTTCTCCCGGATTTGAGGTATCCATGAGAATTGATGTAATGGGTGTGGGATTTGACAGTCTCACACTGAACGAAGTCGTCACCGAGGCGCTGCGCCTGATTTCCGAGCATCGGAGCGCCTATGTGGTGACGCCGAACCCGGAGATCGTCATGATGTGCCGGGCGGACGAAAACGTGATGGACGCGGTGCAGAAGGCCGATCTGGTTCTGCCGGACGGCATCGGCGTGGTCTATGGCGCCAAGATCCTGGGAACGCCCCTGAAGCAGAAGGTTCCCGGCATCGACTTTGTCCAGGCGCTGATGGGGGAGCTCTCCCAAACCGGCGGCCGTGTGTTTCTGATGGGCTCGAAGCCTGGCGTGGCGGAAATGGCGGCGGAAACCCTCCGAAACCGCTATCCCGGTCTCACCATCTGCGGCACACAGGACGGTTACTTTAAAGATGACACCCCGGTGATTGAAGTCATCAACGAGGCAAAACCGGATCTGCTGTTCGTCTGCCTCGGCGCGCCGAAGCAGGAGCTCTGGATGCAGCGCAATGCTTCGAAGCTGAAGGTCGGCATCATGGCCGGTCTCGGCGGCAGCCTGGACGTCTTTGCCGGAACGGTGAAGCGTGCGCCGAAGCTCTTTCAGAAGCTGGGGCTGGAGTGGTTCTACCGTCTGATGAAAGAGCCCTGGCGCATCGGACGCATGATGCAGCTGCCGAAGTTCCTCTTCGCCACCATCCGAGAGCGTTTCCGCAGAAAGAGATAATCAGAACTTTTTCTGCTTTTCTACGTCAAAAAACGGGGCCTCCGAAGAGACCCCGCCCGTTAAAAGCCAAATGGAAAAACTTTTTTCCATTTGGTAAGGAAGAATGGGGAAGCGGATGCGAAGCCGTCAGGTCTGGTGCCTGGCTGCAGAGCGCAGCGCGTCCATTCTGACGTCAGCAGCAGCCGTCGTTGCAGCCACAGCCATTGTTGCAGCCGCAGCCGCCGTTGTTGCCAACGCAGCCGAACAGGATGATCAGGATGAGAATGATCCAGAGCGCACTGTAGCAGCTGCCGTTGTTATTGTTGCAGAACATTGGTTTGATCCTTTCTCCGCGCAGGGGATTTGCTTCCGGGCTGCCTTGCACGGACGGGTGCAGCCGATCTTCATCTATGCTGGCGGAGCGGGCCCTGCTCCCGCCGACGCCCTATCCTATGCCGTCCCGATTTGGGACGTTACCACCACCTCAGGAGGACAACGCATGTCTGACCCGATCAACAAACGATACGACGAATCCGCAGCGGAGGCCAACCGCGCCCTGCGTCAGGCTGCCCAGCAGCAGCGTTCAGCGCAGCAGCAGGCCGCCCAGCGTCAGCGGGCCGCCGCGAAGCAGGAGGCTGCTCCCCAGAGCGCGGAGCCTGCCGCGCCCGCAGCGAGACCGGCGCAGCCGGTTCAGAATGCTGTAAGAACGGTGAATTCTGCCCAGCAGCGGGCCGCTCAGCGGGCGGAAGCTGCCAGAAGCGTGCGGCAGTCTGCGCCTGCCCGTCAGCCGGTCTCAGCCGCTCAGCGGTTCTACGCAGCGGAAGTGGAGGAACCGGAGTACGAGGACGACGCCCCCATCCGCAAGCGGCGCGACGGACAAAGCGGCTGCCTTGGCGGCGTGATCTATTTCGCTTTCGTGCTGAGCGTCAGCATCATTCTGGCCTGTGTCGGCTGGCTGGCGGCTTCCGACGTGCTGGCTTTGAACAAAGAGCCCATCGAAGCCACCATTACCCTGGACAAGGACATCTTCTCCGAAAAAGTCGTCACCGTGGAAAACGAAAATGGCAGCGAGGAGCGGGAAACCGTCCGCTGCGTGGATCTGGACTATCTGGCCGATCAGCTCAAGACCGCCGGCATCATTCAGTATAAGAGCCTTTTCAAGCTCTACTGCAATTTCTCCCACGCGGACCGGCAGATCGACCCCGGCACCTATGAGCTGAACACGAATTACGACTATCGCGCTCTGGTCAAGAAGATGCAGATCGGCTCCGGCGCCATGGTCACCACCAAGGTCACCATCCCTGAGGGCTACAACATGAAGCAGATCTTCCAGAAGCTGGAGGAAGAGAACGTCTGCTCCTACGACGACCTGATGGAGGCCGCCGCCAACTATAATTATAACTACTCCTTCCTGGACGAGAATGCCATCGGCGATCCCACCAGACTGGAGGGCTTCCTGTTCCCGGATACCTACGAGTTCTATCAGGGCATGCAGGCCTCCAGTGCCATCAACAAGTTCCTGGTGAACTTCCACAACCGTCTCACCGAGGAGACCATCGACCTGGCTGCGGAGCGTGGCCTCTCGCTGAAGGATGTGATCAACATCGCCTCCATGATCGAGAAGGAAGCCGCCAACGACGATGAGCGCACCGTGATCGCATCGGTTATCTACAACCGGTTGCGGCGCGACATGCCGCTGCAGGTGGACTCCACCATCATGTATGTGCTGGAGGAGCACGGCGACACCCTCACCGTGGAAGACACGAAGATCGACAGTCCCTACAACACCTATCAGCATACGGGCCTTCCGCCCACGCCCATCGCGAACCCGGGTGCTGCGTCCATCACCGCCGCGGTGAAGCCGGCCAACACCAACTATGTGTATTACGCCCTGGACGCCGAGAGCGGTACCCACCAGTTCTTCACCAGCTACAGCGAGTTCTCCGCTTTCGTGGCGAGACAGTCTTACTCCAACTAATATGGATCAGGAACGTAAGAAAATCGAACATCTGCCGGAGCTTCTGGCTCCGGCAGGGGATATGGAGCGTCTGAAAATGGCGCTCCATTTTGGTGCTGACGCGGTTTATTTGGCAGGTGAACAATTCGGCATGCGGGCTTTCGCGGGGAATTTCACCGAGAAAGCTCTGCGGGAGGCTGTGCAGCTTGCCCATAGCGCTGGCGCACAGGTGCACGTGACCTGCAACACCCTGCCGCGAGATGACGAGCTGGCGGCGCTCCCGGCCTTTCTGGAGCTGCTGGAAGAGATCGGCGCGGACGCGGTGATCGCGGCGGACTTCGGTGTCATGCAGATGGTCAAGCGTTATGCGCCTCATGTGGCCCTCCATGTGAGCACCCAGTTCGGGGTGGTGAACTCCGCCTCCGCCAACGCGCTCTATGAGCTGGGCGCAAAACGGGTGGTTCTGGCGCGAGAACTGCATTTGGACGAGATCGCGGCCATCCGCGCGAATACGCCGGTGGAATTGGAGCTGGAGGCCTTCGTCCACGGCGCCATGTGTGTGTCGTTTTCCGGCAGATGTCTGCTTTCCAATTATCTCACCGGCAGAGACGCCAACCGCGGCCGCTGCGCCCAGCCCTGCCGCTGGGAATACGGTCTGGTGGAAAAGCAGCGCCCCGGCGAGGTCTATGACATCGTGGAAGACGGCGGCACCTTCGTGTTCAACTCCAGAGATATGCGAATGATTGAGTACTTGCCGGAACTTTTGAGCGCCGGAATCTCCAGTATGAAAATAGAAGGTCGGATGAAGAGCGCCTATTATGTGGGTGCCGTGACCAACGCCTACCGACACGCCATGGATGACGTGAAGCAGGGGAGAGTCCCTGACCCCGTCTGGATCCGGGAGACGGAGCAGATCAGCCACCGGCCATACAGCACTGGCTTCTACTTCGGGGAACCGGGGCAGTACACCTCCGAATCCGCTTATTTCTCCGGTGCGGAGTTCTGCGCCGTGGTGGAAGAGGGCGGCATGCTCACCCAGCGGAACCGCTTTTTTGCCGGAGAAACCCTGGAACTGGTCACCAGAGATCATCCGCCGATCCGCTTCGTGGCAGAGAATATGAAAAACGAGGAAGGGGAGCCCATCGACAGCGTGCCTCATCCCATGCAGCGATTCTCCATGCCGCTGCCGATCCCTGCCGCGCCGCTCTCTCTGGTCCGAAAACCGAAAGAATAACAAAAACCGGAGGAAACCCTCCGGTTTTTGCTTCAGCTGTACATGTGGTTGACTTTCATATAGTCGTAGATCATCTTTCCGTGATCCTGTTCCTCACCCTGAATGTGACCCAGCACCTTTCGGGTCTGCTCATCCTGAAACTCGAAGATACAGGTGTTGTAGACCGTGGAAGCGTGCTTCTCGGTGCCGAGGGCGTCGGTACAGAGATAGCAGTCGTTTTTCTTGTCCGGGGTCTCGGCGATGCCGTAGGTCTGGGTGAAAGTGGGGAGGGCCTGCGCGCCTCCTGCGGGCGGCTGGGGGACATTGCCGTTCTCAATCTGGGTCAGGGTGTCCAGATGCTGCTGCTCGATCTGTGCGATCCGGGCAAAAAGTCCCTTGAGCTGACCGTCCACTGCGGCTGCTGCGCCCTTGGAGTATTTCTCAATGCACAGCTGCTCCTGGCCCTTGAGTTCCTTGAGCAGGGTCTGTTCCTTCTGGGTAAGCTGCGTGTTCATATTAATCACCTCAGGGAAAGCTTGCCCCGAAGAACCTGTTTTTAACCGCTTTAGGAATATTTTTAATTTGAATAAAAATTTGCTTGACAAACGCCTCATAAAATGGTATATTCGATAAGCTGAATTGTCGGAAGGACAACCATTGTGCGGGTGTAGTTCAATGGTAGAACACCAGCCTTCCAAGCTGGATACGTGGGTTCGATTCCCATCACCCGCTCCAGAAAGCTCCGT
>CADCQK010000258.1 GCA_902803575.1 Oscillospiraceae bacterium | reverse complement strand
TCGGAGCAGACGATGAAGTTGACGTCGATGTCCTGGGCCGAGCCGGACATGTACTCCAGCATCCCGTCGTCATCATAGTCGCGGATGCCGGCGTTTTCCAGCACCACGCGGCAGAGCTCCAGGTTGTAGTTCAGGGAGGAGGCGTACTCCAGCGGATAATCCGGATCGCTGGGATGCATGGGCACCGCGGCGGCCACGGCGTTGCCGTGCATCAGATTCTCCGCAAAGTTCTGCCGGTCGAAGGCGTAGACCAGGGCCTGGCGGAAGCCGTTATACCTGGCGATGGTGCCCTCCTCGTTGAACATGATGTAGTGGAGATTGGTGGTGTTGAAGTTTCGGATCTCGTTGGAGGAGGAGTAGCCGATGTTGGTGTAGGAGGAGGGGTCGTTTGTGACCGCGTCGATGACGCCGTCCTCAAAGTTGGAGAGGATCTCGTCGGCGGTGGAATAGCTCACCAGATGGATGGTCTTGATGGGCAGATCCTCATAGCCGGGGTAGCCCTCGTAGGCGACCAGGGCCTTGCCGTACTCGCCGTAATCATAGGGGCCGGAGCCCATGGGGGGCTTGTCGTCCATGGTGCCGGACTTGATGATGGGGATGTTCAGGAGCTTGGCAAACTGGGTGTCCCCGATGCCGAGGGTGACATAGAAGTGGTTCTCGTCATAGCCCGAGCCCTGGTAGCTGGTAAAGCGGCCGCGGAAGCGGTCCTGGGTGGCCACGGCGCGCTCCAGGGAATAGCGGATGTCCGCGCCGGTGACGGGGGTGCCGTCGTGAAAGACGTGGCCCGGCTGGATGGTGAAGGTCCAGTAGGTGGCCGTGTCGTTGGGCATGCCCTCATCCAGCACGTTCGGGATGACGTTGAAGTTGTCGTCGAGCTCCACCATGTTCTCATACACCAGATCGCACAGGAGCTGGTTGGAGTGGTTGGTGGCGAGGATGGGGTTCAGGCTGAAATCCTCGTTATAATTCAGGGAGAAGTAGTTGTCGGCGGCCCGGGCGCGGGTCACGTCCTTGCCCTTGGTGGATTCGGGGATCAGCGAATTGGGGTCGGCCCCGGCGCCGCCGCCGCAGGCCGAGAGCAGCAGCACGGACGCCGCCAGGAGAAAACACAGAAGCTTTTTCATCCTTTTCTTTCCTCAGAGCATGATGACGGACGCCTGGGTGCCCCGGCGGCCTTTGGTATAGCGGTGCGACCAGTATTTGTCGTGGCTGCAGAAGGTGCACTCCGGGGAGACGTCGATCTGCTTTTCCGGTACACCGAGCTGGGTAAGCCGTCTTGCGTTTGCGCCCTTGAGGTCGACCATGGTCTTGCCGTCCTCCCGCCGGCGGAAGAGGCCCGCCGTGTCACCGCAAAGCCAGGCGTCGACGGCGTCTGGCACATCGTCGTCCGTCTCGAAGCAGCACTGCCCGATGGCGGGGCCGACGGCGGCGTGAAGATCGGGGATCTGCGCCCCGAGCGCGCACATGGCCTTCACGGCGTTGCCGAGGATGTCCGTCGCGGCGCTGCGCCAGCCGCAATGCACCGCGCCGACGGCGCGGTTTTTCTTGTCCCAGAGCAGCACCGGCACACAGTCTGCGGTGAAGCAGAAGAGGGGCAGGCCCCTTTCTGCCGTCACAATGCCGTCGGCCTCATAGGGCGTGGGGCCGAGGCAGATGTGCCGATCCGCCGCGGTGACGGTGCGGATTTCGTTTTTATGTACCTGATTGGTCACACACGCGCCGTTTTCGTCCACGCCGAAGAGGGCGCAGACCCGGCGGTAGTTCTCCCGCACGGCGTCCGGCTCATCCCCCCGGTTGGAGCCGAGATTGAGCGTGGCAAACTCGCCCCCGCTCACCCCGCCGAAGCGGGTGGTGAAGGCATGCTTTGCGCCGATCACATCCGAGCGCATGTAAATCAGGCCGTTGTGGTTTTCTTCAATGAACATGTTTTGCCTCATCAGGTCAGGCGGAACCCCTGCCGTTCTTGACAAGGAGCCCCACAAGGATATATAATACAGATATAAAAGGTGCTGCCGGTAAACGGCTCAGCCCCTCATAGTGTGTTTGAAGTAATCGCCGTACTAATTGGAGTTGG
>CADCQK010000257.1 GCA_902803575.1 Oscillospiraceae bacterium | reverse complement strand
TGCCCCGCCGTTACATGGGCAGCACATTCAACGCGGCGGGGCACAGGTCCCCGCCCTACAAGGAGCGAGCGATAAACTCCCAATTTGTCGCAGTTTTACACCTGATACACCTGGGTCTCGGCTCTGGCGCGGTAGATCCACATGAGCTCTCTGACCAGGGCGTCGGGGTCGTGGCGGACGTGCTGCTCGGTGAACTCCGCGATGGGCGCGTGGAAGGTCTCCACCCCCATCTTCTGCAGCTCCTCGGCGTCCAGCTCCACCGGCTCCGCGCCCTCTTTGGCGTAGAGCTCCCGGAGTCGGTCCGGGATCGGCAGAGAGTTTGCCAGGCACAGATCGAACAGCCGCTGACCGGAGTGGTCAAACAGCGCCCGGATGTGATCGGAGGCCTTGTAGCCCTCGGTCTCGCCGTCCTGGGTCATGACGTTCAGCACATAGATCTTCAGCGCCTTCGACTCCGCCACTGCCTTTGCCACTCCGTCGGTGATCAGGTTCGGCATGATACTGGTGTAGAGGCTGCCGGGGCCGATGATCAGAAGATCGGTATTCAAAATGGCGTCGATGGCGGCGGGCACGGCGGCAGGCCGCTCCGGCACCAGACGCACCCGCTCGATGCGCTTGTCAGTGCCGTGCTTGACGCCGTAGATCTTCGATTCACCGACAACAGAGCTGCCGTCGTCAAACTCCGCAACCAGGCTGACATTTTCGTTGGAGACCGGCAGCACTCTGCCCGTGATGGCCAGAACGTCGCTGATCCGGTGGACCGCCTCCTCGAAGCTGCCGGTGAGGTCGTCCAGCGCCGCGATCATCAGGTTCCCGAGGCTCTGGCCCGAGAGTCTGCCCTCGTGGAAGCGGTAGTTCATCAGCTGCTCCATGGTGGGCTCGGCGTTGGCCAGGGCACAGATGCAGTTGCGCACGTCTCCCGGCGGCAGCATGCCCAGCTCTTCTCTCAGCACGCCGGAGCCGCCGCCGTCATCCGCCACCGTGACGATGGCGGTGATCCTGGGGGTATAGCGCTTCAAGCCTCTGAGCATGGTGGACTGGCCGGTGCCGCCGCCGATGACGGTCACTCTGGGGTGGCGGTGAATCGTGCGTTTTTCTTCCATAATCATCATTCCTTACAATCGCGGTTGATCAGCCGCGCATCCTCGCCCTGACTCTTCAGATGCTCGTAGAGCGCGTTGGCCACGGCGACGCTGCGGTGCTGGCCGCCGGTGCAGCCCACGGCGATGTTCAGGGCGTAGCGCCCCTCGGCGGCAAACTGCGGGATGAGATAATCGATCATATCATAGAGATGCTTCATAAACTCCTGGGCCTTGTCGCTGCGCAGAACATAGTCCTTGACCGGCGTGTCCATGCCGGTGAGCAGCCGCAGTTCCTCCACATAGAAGGGGTTCGGCAGGAAGCGCACATCGAACACCATGTCCGCGTCCAAAGGCAGACCGTGTTTGAAGCCGAAGGACATCACATTCAGCACCGGCCGGGCGCGCTTTTTCTCGTCCTCCCCGAAGAAGTCCAGCAGCAGGTGCTGGAGCATGTTCAGGCTCAGGTTCGTGGTGTTGATGATGTGATCTGCCCGGTCCCGCACGGGGCGCAGGAGCTCCGTCTCCCGAATGACCGCCTCTTGAATGGTGCCGCACTCGTCGATCAGCGGGTGGGGTCTGCGGGACTCCTTATACCGCTGGACGATGGCGGCGTCGGCGGCCTCCATGTAGAGGATCTGATAGTCAATGCCCATCTGCTCCAGCTTTTTGAGCTCCTCGAACAGCTCGTTGAAGCTCTCCTGCCCGCGGACGTCCGTCACCAGCGCCACCCGCTCATAGCGGCCGCCCATGGCGAGGCACAGCTCCGCAAATTTGGTCAGAAGCGCCGTGGGCAGATTGTCCACGCAGTAGTAGTCCAGATCCTCCAGCGCGTCCGCCGCCCGGCTCTTGCCGGCACCGGAAAGCCCGGAGATGATGAGAAATTTCATGGGATCACCTCTTGTGAGAGTGTGGAGTGTGGAGTTTAAAAGTGTCTTCGATAAATTCAAATTATAGTTTATCGCTCTCTTCTTGTAGGGCGGGGACCTGTGCCCCGCCGCATTGGGAATGGTGTTGGATGAACGGCGGGGCACAGGTCCC
>CADCQK010000256.1 GCA_902803575.1 Oscillospiraceae bacterium | reverse complement strand
GATGTTTTCATCCTTGTATCCCTGCTCCGCCGTGGCCTTCCGGTCGGCCTCATAGCTTTCGCGGGCCCTCTGGTCAAAGAGATAGTGGTACCAGTTGGCGTCGAAGTTCAGCAGCAGTCCGCCGGGCTTCAGCACCCGCTTCCACTCCCCGTAGGCGATCTCCGGATGGGGAAGATTCCAGGTGAGATTTCGGGAGAGGATCACGTCGAAGCTGTGGTCGGCAAAGGCGAGCGCCTCGGCGTTCATCTCCAGGAAGATGATCTTTTCTGCCAGCGCTCCGGCGTTCTTTTTCGCCTCCTCCAGCATGGCGGGGGTGAGGTCGACCGCCGTCACGTCGTAGCCCAGCTCCGAGAGCAGAATGGCGAAAAAGCCCGGGCCGGTGCCGATCTCCAGCACGCGGATGGAGGCGGCGTCCCGGTTGGGGAATTGCCTCTCAATGTGGCTTTTCAGCTCTCCGCGCCAGACCTCCCGCTGGGAGGTGCGCAGTTCCTCCTGATTGACCGCGGAGTAGCCCTCGGCGCGGCCGGTCCAGTATTTCCGGTTTTCATTCAGAATCGTTTTGCTTAACGCCATAGGTCACCATCGGCCCTTTCTCAATGATGTTCAGCGATGCGCACTGGTGGATCAGCACGCCGTCGCAGGGAGCGAACTCCGTAAAGAGGCTGCGCCCGAAATAATCCCGGATTTCGCCCAGCTTCTCGCCCTTTTGGAACCAGTTGCCCACCTGCTTTTCGGGGTACCAGCAGCCGGTGCAGGGGGCGTCGTCGCTGGATTCCAGCAGCTCCGTTTTTGGATAAGTCACATAGTCGCCCGGCAGAATGCCGATGCGGCGGAGAATGTTCCGCACATCCGCCTTGTCCGCTTCGATCTCCTCCCGACTGAACAGGGAGAGCTGTCCTCGCTCGATGAGCACGCTGGGGATGCCGTGGATAGACGCCAGATTGTAGGCGCCGCCGGTGCGGCATCTGGAGCGGACGAAATACTTCGTGCTCACGCATTCCACCATCTCTCTGGCCTTCTGCGCTGCCGGGGCGTCCCCGAGGTAGTAAACATAGGGGATCAATTCTTCAAATCCGTCGCCGCTGTGGAGATCGATGTAATAGTCTACGTTGCGGATGAACACATCGAACAGAGTATGCGCCAGCTTTTCCGCCGTGCTGCCCTCTTTGTCGCCGGGAAAGACCCGGTTCAGGTTCTTGCCGTCCTCATAGACCATGGACATGGTCCGGTTCTCAAAGCCGGAGCGGTTGGCCAGCGGCAGAATGATCACGTTGCCGCGCAGCTCCTTTACGTCCAGCTCGTTGGAGAGCTCGATGGCTGCCTGGATGCCCACATACTCCGCGTTGTGGATGCCTGCGGAGATCAGCGCCGTGGGGCCGTCCTCCATGCCGCAAAGCAAGACATGCGGCACATGGAGTTCCGTTCCGTGTACATGGATGTGATCCTTTATGGTTTTGCCGGGCGTCAGCTCATGCCCGGCGATTATTCTAGCCATGCATTCCTCGCTACTTCATCTTAATAAAGTTCTGTATGTTATCCTAACACGGCAAACAGGTGACTACAACCTACCCGGGGGGATAAAAAAATGCACAAAAATGCAAAAAATGCAAAAGAATATCCCCCGGGGTAGGTTGTGCGGTTCACCCCAGGATGCTATAAAGAGAAAATGAGATAGACAAATTAGGAGGTGGATCGATGGGCAAATATGTGCTTCGCAGGATCGTGCAGCTGATCCCGGTTTTGATCGGCATCACGTTCCTGTCCTTCGCCATGATGCGCATTGCGGGCAGCGACGCCATCACGGAGATGTACGGCAACAAGGGCGCGGTGTCCCAGGAGGTCATCGACGCCGCTCGTGCCGATCTCGGCCTGGATAAGCCCTTTTTGACCCAGTATTTTTCCTGGCTGGGCGGCATGCTCACCGGCGACATGGGCACCAGCTACATCTCCGGCAGAAATGTGTTCGACACCTTCGTCTCCAAGCTCCCGGCCACGCTGCTGCTGACGGCGCTTTCTATCTTATTGACCATCATTATATCCATCCCGCTTGGGGTGCTGGTTGCGGTGCGGCATGATAAGTTTACGGACTATCTCATCCGCTTCTGCAGCTTCGTGGGCAACTCCTTGCCCAACTTTTTCGTGGCCATGCTGCTGATGTACTTCCTCAGCATCAAAATGGGCTGGCTCCCGGTCATTTCCAACGGCTTGAGCGTAAAGAGCGCCGCCATGCCGACCCTGACTTTGGCCATCGCCATGAGCGCGAAGTACTTAAGACAGGTGCGCGCAACGGTCTTGGAGGAACTCAATAAGGACTACGTCTACGGCGCCCAGGCCAGAGGCGTGCGCAGCCGCGTGACCCTCTGGAAGAGCGTCATGAAGTCCGCCATGCTGACCATCATCACGCTGCTGGCCCTCTCCATCGGCAGT
>CADCQK010000255.1 GCA_902803575.1 Oscillospiraceae bacterium | reverse complement strand
GGGACCTGTGCCCCGCCGCGTTGAATGTGCTGCCCATGTAACGGCGGGGCACAGGTCCCCGCCCTACGGTGGATCATTGCAGCTCGACAAACTGGAATTTGCTATAAAAACCGCGCTGTGGACGTTCTCCGCAGCGCGTTATGTTTTTATGCCAGATCGGTGACTCTGCACTTGCCGAGGCCGAATCGTTCCTCCATGACTTTCTTGTAATCCGGGAACGCATCCACCGGCACCAATGCCTGGACGCTCCCTGCAAAGCCGCCGCCGTGGACTCTCCAGGCGCCGACGCCATCCAGCAGGGAGGCCGCCAGCTTCAGCCCCTGCTCCAGCAGGTCGTCGCCGTTTTCGGCTTTGATGTTTCTGAGCAGCTGCTCCGAGGAGCGGCCGGATTCGTTCATCAGCTTCAGATAGACCGCCATGTCCTTCGACTCCAGCGCAGCTGCCAGAAGCGGTACTCTCGCGTTCTCTTCAAAGAAATGGGCGGCGCGGTCATCGACGATGCCGGGCATCCGGCTCCGGAAGAATTCCTCAGGATCCACCTCCGCCAGACGCTCCTTCCCGAACCGCTTCGCCACGGCCTTCATATCCGCGGGGATAGCGGCGTAGGCGTCGGTGAGTCCGGCGTGGCTGCCGCCGGTGTCCGTGAGACTCAGCACATAGCCCAGCGCTCCGAAGTCTGCGTGGATGCTGCGGATCTCCATGGTCTGAAAGTCCACATACACCGCCCCGTCGGCGGCGCAGGCCAGCTGATCCATGAGCCCCGAGGGCTTGCCGAAGTGAAGGTTTTCCGCCTCCTGACCGACCTGCGCCAGCTCCACCGGGGTGAATGCCCCGCCGTTGTCGAGGGTGTTCCAGATCCGTGCCATGAGGATCTCGAAGGCCGCCGAACTGGAGAGCCCGCCGCCGTCGGGGAGGGTGGAGCGGATCTTCGCTTCGAAGCCGGAGACGCTGCCGCCGCGCTTTCGGATGGCAGCCGCAACGCCGCGAACCAGCGCCACAGAGCTGCCGAACTCCTGCTCATTGGGCTCCAGATCCTTCAGATCCACGGTGAAGGCCTCGTAGCCCTCGGACTCGATCCGAACCAGCATATCGTCTCTGTGCTCCACCTCTGCGGTGACGCCGAGGCGCACCGGGGCTGCCAGCACCCGCCCGTTCTGATGATCGGTATGATTTCCACCCAGCTCGGTTCGGCCGGGCGCAAAGAATGTCTGCATGATGTTCTCCTTTTGAAAAAACTCTGCCAAGGGAGGGGAAACCACCCTCGGCAGAGAGATTCAGGCTCTGGGAAAGACTTTCTTGACGCCGCCGGAGGCGGGGAAGGCCAGCACCGCCACATGGCGCTCGGTGTCCTCGGTGACGGTGAGGCGGTTGGTGTCGTAGACCTTCACCGGCATGTCGGAGAAGTCCTGGAAGGCCTCGGTGTACTCCTCCCGCTTCCACAGGCGCCAGTTGCTGTGGCCCTCGGCGTTGAAGTGCATGGGGATGGCCACTCTGGGCTGGATCTTCTCGGTGAGGAAGAAGGCGGCCTGGGGCTCGATGACCTGGATGCCGCCGGTGGGGATCATGAGCACGTCCACGCCCTTGAGCGCTTCGATCTGCTCCGGGGTGGGGGTCACGCCGAGATCGCCCAGATGCGCCAGACGCAGCTTGCCGGTGTCCAGGATGTGGACGGTGTTCATGCCGCGCATCCGGCCCTTCAGCGGGTCGTGGTAGGTGTCGAGCGTGGTGACGGTAAAGGGAGAGGTCTTGCCGCTGCGGAGCTTCACGCCCTCCTTGTAGTTGTGATCCCGGTGATCGTGGCTGATCAAAACCTCGTCGGCCTCCAGATCGATGTCCGCATAGGCAGACCCCACGCTCCCCGGCTGAAAGGGGTCGATGACCACGTGATAATCGTTCTCAATAATCTCAAAGCAGGAATGCCCGTGCCAGATGATTTCCATAGGTAGTTCTCCTTGTCTATTTTTTCGCATTCTTTTTTTCATTGTACATTGTTTTGAACAATTCGTCAATAAAAATCGTGAACAATCCGCACTTGTGGAGCGCGGCGAAATATGGTAGAATAAATCACTATGGATATGAATTTTGAAAAACGTTTTTTGAAGGCGCGGCGCCGTTTCATCGAGGCGCATTTTCCGCGCCTGAACCCCATGCAGCTGCAGGCGGCCCTCACCACCGAGGGGCCGCTGCTTTTGCTGGCCGGCGCCGGCAGCGGCAAGACCACGGTGCTGATCCAGCGGATCGCGAACCTGCTGCAGTTCGGCCGTGGCTCCGACACCGACGAGATCCCGGAGGGGGTGGATGAGTCCACCATCGAGATGCTGGAGCGGCTGGCGGGACACCCCAACGACCCGGACTACGAGAAGGCCTGCGCGGCGGCTGCCTATGAGAAGGTGGCCCCCTGGCGGATCCTGGCCATCACCTTCACCAACAAGGCGGCGGGGGAGCTGAAGGATCGTCTGGAGATCATGCTGGGCGCTCAGGCGGCGGACATCTGGGCCTCCACCTTCCACTCCGCCTGTGTGCGGATCCTGAGACGGGACGTGGAGCGCCTGGGCTATCCCTCCAGCTTCACGATCTACGACACCTCTGACAGTCAGAGCGTCATGAAGCACATCCTCAAAGACTTCAATCTGGACGACAAAATGTTCCCGTACCGTGCCGTGCTGGCGGAGATCAGCCGCGCCAAGGACGCGGGCCTGACGCCGGAGCAGTACATCGCCAGAGCCGCCGCCTCCGGTGACGTGCGGAAAAAGCGGATCGGGGAGCTGTACCAGGAATACTGGAAGCGGTTGTTCGCGGCGGGGGCCATGGACTTCGACGATCTCATCTACAACACCGTGCGGCTGCTGGAGGATTTCCCGGAGGTCTGCGATTACTGGCAGCGGAAGTTCCAGTACGTGCTGGTGGACGAGTATCAGGACACCAACCAGCTCCAGTACCGCTTGACGGCGCTGCTGTCCGATGGCTGGGGCAACATCTGCGTGGTGGGCGACGACGACCAGAGCATCTACAAATTCCGCGGCGCCACCATCGAGAACATTCTGAGCTTCGAACAGCAGTATAAAAACGCCCGCACCATCCGGCTGGAGCAAAACTACCGGAGCACCGGGCACATCCTCAACGCCGCCAACCACGTCATCTCGAACAATCAGGGCCGAAAGGGGAAGACCCTCTGGACCGCCAACGAAACGGGAGAGCTCATCACCCTCTATACAGCCGGAAACGAGAACGAAGAAGC
>CADCQK010000254.1 GCA_902803575.1 Oscillospiraceae bacterium | reverse complement strand
GGGACCTGTGCCCCGCCGTTCATCCAACACCATTCCCAATGCGGCGGGGCACAGGTCCCCGCCCTACAAGAAGAGAGCGATAAACTAGAATTTGCACCTCATTTTACATCTTACATCACCTTCGGGACGGCGAGGTAGGTTCTCTGTTCATCCTCAGGGTTGGCGGCGAGAATGGCCTCCACGGTGGAGGCGTGGGTCTTGGCGATCTGCCAGAGATCCGGGTGTTCTCCCGCTCTAAGAAGGCTCAGTGACGGCATGGCAGCGGCGGCGGCGTTGGGCTCCTCCCCGGTGAGGGCCGTGATCTGTGCAATACTCCGGATCTCCCGATGCTCCAGCTCCAGGGTGATCGGAAGCCGCAGCCGCAGTCCCTCGGGGGCGGGGGTGACGGTGAGCTCCCCGGCGGAGGCAGCACACACCGTGCCCTCCGGAACCTCGAAGGTCAGTCCCTGCCGGAGGGAGGAATAGTTCCCCTCCCCGTCTCTTCGGAGCAGGATCGCCTCGGCGCTGCCGGGGGCATGGAGCAGACACCAGCTCGCCACGGTGGTGTATCCGGGATCGCAGCTGAGCTCCCCTTCCGCGAACAGGCGCTGCTGCTCCCGCTCCACCGGCAGGGGCAGCTGCAGGGATCCCGTCTCCGGCTCCAGCAGCGTCCGGTTGCTGTAGGCGTCGGTGAGGAGCTCTGCCTCCACCCGGCTGCGGCAGACCGCCTGGGCCGCCAGATGGGCCTCCACCTCGATGGCCTGCTCCTCCGGCAGCAGGGTCAGGTGCACCGACGTCAGATGCACCCGCGCCTCGGCGTCGGAGATGTCGTCACCGGGGGTGTCGATCAGCTGGGAGAAGGGCGTCTCCACGGTTTCGGAGATCAGCTCCGCGGTCTGATACAAAAGCTGCGTGCGCACCCGGCCCTGGAGGATCAGCCGCTGGCTGACGCACTGGAGCTCATCTACCACCACCTCACTCTGGGCGCTCAGCAGTTGGTCACACGCCTCCCGCAGCGCCGATGTTCCCACGGCGGAGAACACCTGTTCCTCTACCGCCGTGACCGGCTCGAATACCACTTTAACGCGCTGCTGGCAGATCTCCGCATCCTCTGCCGCCTCCGTCAGTATCAGAGTCTCGGGGGCGTAGGCAGTCAGCACCGCACGGACCCGCGCCGCGATGCGCACCTTTCTGGAATTCATCAGCTGGGGCGTCAGCTCCGTGAGGTGCAGCTCCAGAAAAGGCCGCAGGGACGGATGCAGCGCCCCATCCCGGAACCGCAGCAGCACCGGCACCGTGACCGGGAAGCTCAGCAGCTGCCCGTCCTCTGCCTGATAGAGCACGTCGCAGCGAATCTCCCCCTCCAGCTCCCCGCTGCCCTCCTCCAGATCCAGCCGCCAGAGGCACAGCTCTCCCGTCGCGGTGAGCAGCCGCTCCACGTCCGGCAGCGTGTCCGGCACCACACAGTCGGCGGTGAACCGTTCCTCCGAGGTATGTCCGGCGGCGGCCGTGAAGCAGGCGGCCTCCCGCGTTTGCAGTTTCCAGTCCATAGGCATCCTCCTTTGGTGCGTTCAAGCTGCTAACAGCCTATGCGCAGCGCGCCGGGGATAGACCCGATTGGGTGGTATTCGGAGAATTGGTCAGTTGTTTTGCAAATTTTAAAGAAAGATTATGCAAAATAACCTTGCTTTTGCTGTTTTGATGCGCTATAATCTGAAATATCTGAAGGATTTGATTTTAAAAATTGCAAATCTCTTAACAAGGAGTTTTCCCTATGACCGATTTTCAGGAACTGCACGATCAGGACATCCACGCTCTGTACGCGGAACTGGCTGCACAATATGTGATCCCGGACAACTGCCGCAACGACCCCAACATCAAGCACGGTCTCCGGAATGCCGACGGCACCGGTGTGCTGGCGGGCGTCAGCAACATCGGCAGCGTCCAGGGCTATTATATGGAGGACGGCGTCCGCGTGGCCATGCCCGGCAAGCTCTACTACCGCGGCATCAGCGTGGAGGACATCATCGAGGCCCACCAGAAGGCCGGCACCTTCGGTTATGAAGAAGTGGCCTACCTGCTGCTGATCGGCCATCTGCCCACGCAGGAGCAGCTGCTGAAGTTTGATCTGCTGCTGGACGAGGCCCGGTTCCTGCCGGAGCGCTTCAACGAGGACAACATCCTCCGCAACCCCAGCGACAACGTCATGAACCAGCTGAGCCGCTGCGTGCTGGATCTCTATTCCTACGACCACAACCCCGACGACACCAGCATGGAGAATCTCACCCGGCAGTCCATCGAGCTGATCGCCAGATTCCCGCTGATCGCCGCCAACGCCTTCCGGGCCAAGCGGCACTACTATGAGCACAAGAGCCTTTACATGCACAACCCGAAGCCGGGGATCTCCATTGCGGAGAACTATCTTCGGATGCTGCGGAAGGACAAGGTCTACACCCGTGAGGAAGCCCAGCTGCTGGATCTGATGATGATCCTTCACGCCGAGCACTCCAGCAACAACTCCACCTTCGTCTGCCGCGCCATCAGCTCCTCCGGCACCGACACCTACAGCGCCATCGCCGGGGCCATCGGCTCTCTGAAGGGCCCCCTCCACGGCGGCGCCAACGCCAAGGTCATGCAGATGTTCGAGCTGCTGCGCGCGGAGATCGGCGATACCCCCTCCGATGCAGCCCTGAGCGACTATCTCGACCGCACCCTGGACGGCAGCGCCGGGGACGGCTCCGGGAAGATCTACGGCCTCGGCCACGCGGTCTACACCATGTCCGATCCCCGTGCCGTGCTGATCAAGAACTACGCCGCCTCCATGGCGGAGAGTAAGGGCCGCGCCAATGAGCTGATCCTCATGGACCGGATCGAGCGCATGGGCATCGAGAAGATCCAGGCCCGGCGCCGCGCTCCCATCGCCATGTGCGCCAACGTGGATATGTACTCCGGCCTGATCTATGACATGCTGGGCATCCCGGCGGATATGTTCACGCCGATCTTCGCCAGCGCCCGCATCGCCGGCTGGTGCGCCCACCGGATGGAGGAGATCGCCACCGGCGTCCGGATCATGCGTCCCGCCTACCGCGCCGCCAAGATCCGCAACCCCTATATTCCCATGGAGGAACGGTGAACCGGGAGTTTATTGCTCGTTCCTTGTAGGGTGAGGACCTGTGCCCCGCCCCACAAACTCCAATTTCCAACCCTGAAAAAACAACCCCGTGCGGCAATCGACCGCACGGGGTAAATCTTTTATTTTTTCTTCTTGCCGCCGAAGAAACCGCTCTTTTCGGGGACCGCCTCGTTCATGCTCTGGGCATAGGCGCGCAGGGCCTCCTTCTGGGCACTGTTCATGTTCTTCGGAACGGAGACCGCGATGGTCACGAACTGATCGCCGCGTCCGCTCTTGCTCTGGAGGTAGGGGATGCCCTTGCCTCTGAGCCGGAACACGCTGCCGGGCTGAGTGCCCTCGGGGATGTTCAGCTTCACCTTGCCGTCGATGGTGGGCACCTCGATCTCTGCGCCGAGGGCCGCCTGGGCGAAGGTGACGGGCATCTCCAGAAGGACGGAGTAGCCGTCGCGCTCAAACAGCGGGTGGGGCTTGACCATCACGGTGACCAGCAGATCGCCCTGGGGGCCGCCGTCCTGACCGGCGTTGCCCTGACCGCGCAGGGAGATGGTCTGGCCGTCGTCGATGCCGGCGGGGATCTTCACGTTGATCTTCTGGTTCTTGCGGATGGCGCCTCTGCCGCCGCACTTGGGGCAGGGGTTCTTGACGATCTTGCCGCGGCCGCCGCACTTTTTGCAGGTGCCGGAGCTCTGCACCACGCCGAAGGGGGTGCGCTGGGTGGTACGGACGGAGCCGGTGCCGTTGCAGTCGGGGCAGGTCTCCGGGCTGGAGCCCTTGGCCGCGCCGCTGCCGCCGCAGTCGGGGCACTGCTCCACGCGGCCGATGTTGATCTCCTTGTTGCAGCCGAAGGCCGCCTCTTCAAAGGAGACCGTCACGCGGGCGCGGATGCTCTCGCCCTTTCTGGGTCCGCTGCGCTGGCCGCCGCCGAAGATGTCACCGAAGCCGCCGCCGAAGATGTCCCCGAAGATGTCCCCGAACCCGCCGAAGCCGCCAAATCCGCCGAAGCCGGGACCGCCGGGGCCGTAGCCGCCGTTGGGGTCGAAGGCCGCGTGACCGTACTGGTCGTACATCTTGCGCTTCTGCTCGTCAGACAGCACCTCGTAGGCCTCATTGATCTCTTTGAATCGGGCCTCGCACTCCTTGTCGTTGGGGTGCAGATCGGGGTGATTGGCCTTGGCCGCCTTGCGGTAGGCCTTTTTGATCTCCTCGTCG
>CADCQK010000253.1 GCA_902803575.1 Oscillospiraceae bacterium | reverse complement strand
CTCGTTGTCCACCTTCTGCGCATCGGCGGGGATGGCGCTCTCCACGGGGATGACGCGCATGACGCCGGCGCCCATGGGGGTGTTCATCGCATGCTCTTCCTGGCTGGTGGTGGCGTGCTGATGGAAGGCGTAAGCGATCTCGGGATGTGCCTCGACAAAGGGCTTGTTGGAGAGCAGGAACTCAAAGATGCCGGGGGTGTAGGGCGGCAGGAGGTAGATCTCCAGGCCCACCTTCGGCACGATGACCTGCACCACGAGGCCGATGGCGGTGATCTCGTGGAGGATCTCCTTGGTCTTGGCGATGGACATTTTCGCTCTCCGGGCGATGCCGGGAACGAAGGCAGGCTTCATGCTGATCAGAGCCTGCATGACCGTGATCTGATCATCGGTGATCCACTGCTCGAGCGCCTTATACTCGGCGCAGTCGGGCGTGATTTTGTAGAGACCATCGTTGATCTTCTCACATAGTCTGATTAGATTCGGTCTGACTTCCAAAAATAACCCCTCCTAAAAAATGTGCTTTCAAGTCTTACAAATTTTACCAACGATATTTGTGCTGGTTTTGTACACTTAGTATAATATTTCACAAAAGAAATGTCAATGCTTTCTCGCAAATCCAACGATTTGTGGGGCATTTTGCGCCTCTTTGCACCGAAGTATTCAGCCATTATTTGGGAAAGTGAATATTATATTAACATAATTTATTTTATGTAATCCAATTACCGCTGCAAATTGCGAACTGAAATCGTTAAAGCAGACGGGAATGCTCGTTTCATAGTCCGCGCGGCGTTCCATGAGATTCAAATGATAGTTTATCGGGGAGTTGCAATGAACCACCGTAGGGCGGGGACCTGTGCCCCGCCGCTGATCCGGCAGCATATTCGACGCGGCGGGGCACAGGTCCCCGCCCTACAAGGAGCGAGCGTTAAACTCCAATTCATCGAAATCCTCACACGGATAAAAAATCTCCGCAACACCTTGCCATGGGCGGCGGAATGTGCTAAAATATACGCGCGAATTTTTATTAGAGGAGTTGGAACCCCATGTCCGGACATTCCAAATGGCATAACATACAGAAGACGAAGGGCGCCCAGGACGCCAAGCGCGCCCAGGCCTTCACCAAGATCGCCCGCGAGATGATCGTCGCCGTCAAGGAAGGCGGCAGCGGAGACCCGGCGAACAATTCCCGTCTCGCCACCGTCATCGCCAAGGCCAAGGCGGTCAACATGCCCAACGACAACATCAAGCGCACCATTGAAAAGGCGCTGGGCAGCGGCAACACCGATAACTACGAGTCCATCACCTACGAAGGCTACGGCCCCTGCGGCGTGGCCATCATCGTGGAGACCATGACCGACAACCGCAACCGCACCGCCTCCGAGGTTCGCCACTACTTCGACAAGTACGGCGGAAACATGGGCGCCACGGGCTGCGTGTCCTGGAGCTTTGACAAGAAGGGCGTCATCGTCGTGAACAACGAGGACGGCGATCTGGAGGAGGACACCGTTCTGGAGGCCGCGCTCGAGGCCGGCGCCGACGACATGGTCACCGAGGAAGGCGTGTTCACCATCTACACCGATCCCGACGCCGTGGCTGCCGTGGCCGAGTATCTCACCAACGCCAAGTACGAGCTGCTCTCCGCCCAGGTGGAAATGGTGCCCCAGAACACCGTCTCCGTCACCGGCGAGGACGACGTCAAGAACCTCCGCAAGATGCTGGATATGTTCGAAGATAACGACGATGTCCAGAATGTGTGGAACAACTGGGAAGAGGACGAGTGATGGCTTTTCGTCCCGAAAATCCATCGTTTTGACGCTATTTTGTTCATTATTTTCGACCAGTTATGACATACATCGAATAAACGACGACATACATCAAACCTCCTGTTATGACATACAACAGGAGGTTTTTTGTATGTTAATCGAGACAGCAGTAAAGGAATACCTCGTTGAAATTGAGGTCAGGAAATTCACCCGAAAAACGATTACAAGTTATCGGAACAACCTGAATGTTTTTGTCCGCTACTGTTTGGAGGTGGCTGGTATTGAGACGATGGACTAATTGACGCTTGCCGTTGTCCGTAGATTCACGCTGTTTATGTCGGAGAAGGGAAAAAAGGGCAGCTAGGATGCAAGGAAATCTTCAATTTGTTTTGGCTCCACAACCTGCTCTCTGTTGGAATGCTCCAAGAAAAAGCGGTACAGCAGGTATTGACGCTCGCTTGCGGAATAGCCGTTTTCATTCTCCGTGATTTTCATTCGCTCACCTTCTTCTGGATCATCATAGCACAGTTTTACAGAAATGAAAATGGTGCGATTATTTGTGTTGCTCCATTATGGTGCAAAACAAAGTTGTATTTGTTGCGTTAAAGGAAATTGTATGATAGAATTAAATAAATAGGCGCTATTATTTGTATTGGGTAACATCAATGACGAACCCAAAAACTGAAAGGAAGACATTAAATAATTATGGATACATCATTTATTGTCGGTTTAGTAATGGTAGGATTAGGGGCTTTGATCTTTGTGGGACTGCCTGTCGTCGCCAGTATTTATAAAGCAATGGAGAAGGAAATGAACGGTAGTTTGACCTTAATCCTATGGCTGGCTGGAGTGCTAATAATGTTGGCAGGGGCAGTTACTTGTTATCATGCACTTCTTCGTTAAGAAATGATGACAATAATATAGAGGTAATAGAAATGGCAACAAGAACAAAAATGACGTCCATTATTACTTCGCCAGCGAATGTACGATGGAAATGCTCAAAATGTGGTACAAGAAATGCCAGCACAGGCAATTTTCGTTTTAAGGAAGCAGAAACTGTTTTCGGCTCTCCAAACTCTCAAGGCGTGAAAAGGGATCACGAACTATTAACCAATAGGCTTATGACGAGTTGGAGGATGCAAGCTTTAAGAATAGTTCTCGACCCATTAAACAACGCAAACGAGTTAAGAGACAACTTGTACGTTGCCAATCCGTCATGCAAAAAATGCAAAAACAGAGAAATATGGACGGAAGACAGATGGTATGCACCATTCTTGGCCTGGCTAGTGATTGCAGAGATAATTACTGCACTCTTTGGATTATTTGTTGGGCCAGAAGCGTGGTTATTCTTTGCAGTTTTTACGATTGTTTTAGTGTATATCTTTTATGATACATATTCTTTTGAGGGAAAATTGAGAAAACTCCCCTCAGAATCAATACCCAAGATTGAGAGTACTGATGAGTTATTAAGTTCATATATCTCGCGTTATTCTACGAGAAAAAATAAAGCGACACAGAGCTTAAATACTAAGGCTGTAGAAGAGAATCATAACCGCCCTGCCCCAAACAAATCTGATAAAGAACAGCATATTTCAAATCAGCAACCAGAAAGAGCAGAACACACAATTAATAACGGTTTTAGTGCTGCAGATGAAATTGAGAAGTTCAAAGGATTATTGGATAAAGGAATCATTACACAAGAAGAATTTGACGCAAAGAAAAAGCAATTGTTAGGGCTATGAACTATAAATCAGGGGACACTTTAATGCGTTCCCTGATTTACTAATTTATCTTCCAATAGCCCAATGTATTTGTATGTGGTCGTTCGGCTCAAATCACACACCTCCTGCCGCCGGGGGAGCGGATTGCCACAGGTGTGCGCACTGGTTCGCAATGACAAGTGGGTACATTTGCAGTTCCATTTGGAATGTATCAGATTTGGTCTTTCTGAAAAATCGCCATAGACAAACATCCCGTGCCTTTCATCGGCACGGGATGTTTTCTTCTTTTGAAATCACACCACGCGGACGCGGATGACCTCAGGGATGGCGCGGAGGGCGGCGATCTGCTCAGCGGTGAGCTCGCCGTTTAAGTCGATCATGGCGTAGGCGTACTCGCCGTAGGCCTTGTTGATCATGTTGTCCACATTCAGACCGGTGCTGCAGGCGATGTCCAGGAACTGATTCAGCATCTTCGGCACGTTCTGGTGGAGGATGCAGAGTCTGCGCAGACCCATGCGCTCCAGGGTGGCGTCGGGGAAGTTGACGGAGTTTTTGATGTTGCCGTTTTCCAGATAGTCATAGAGCTCGTGGGCGGCCATGACGGAGCTTTTCTCCTCGCTCTCCGGGGTGACGGCGCCCAGGTGCGGCATGCAGATGATGTTCTCCACGCCGATGAGCTTCTTGTTGGGGAAATCGGTGACGTACTTCCCCACCCTGCCGGAGGCCAGCGCTTCCAGCATATCGTCGTCGTTGACCACCTCGCCCCGGGACTCGTTGATGATGCGCACGCCGGGCTTCATCTTCGCGAAGGCCTTGGCGTTCAGCATCCCCTTGGTGGACTCGGTGTAGGGCACGTTGATGCTGATGTAGTCGGACTTCATATAGACCTCGTCCACGTCCACCGCGTGCTCCACGCTGCGGCTCAGACGCCAGGCCGCGTCCACGGAGAGGTAGGGGTCGTGGCCGATGACGTTCATGCCCAGCTTCACCGCGATGTTCGCGATCAGCGAGCCGATGGCGCCGAGGCCGATGACGCCCAGGGTCTTGCCCATGAGCTCCGGCCCGGAGAATGCGGCCTTGCCTTTTTCCACCAGATTGGGGATGTTGTCCCCCTCGTCCTTCAGGCCCTTGACCCAGTCGATGCTGCCGAGAACATTTCGGGAGCTCATGACCAGAGAGCAGAGGATCAGCTCCTTCACCGCCTCCGCGTTGGCGCCGGGGCTGTTGAAGACCACGATGCCCTTCTCGCAGCATGTTTTCAGCGGAATATTGTTGGTGCCGGCGCCGCTGCGGGCGATGGCCACCAGCCCCTCCCCGAAGGGATAGTCGTGGAGGTTGGCGCTGCGCAGCAGGATGCCGTGGGGATTTTCGATCTCCTCCCCCACCATGCAGCCCCGCTCCACCAGCGCATCGATGCCGCGCTCGGCGATGTGGTTCATGGTTTGGATCCGATAGGGTTTATGTTCCATGGTGTTCGACCTCAAATTCTTTCAGATACTTCAAAAGCGCGTCCACGCCCGCCATGGGCATGGCGTTGTAGAGTGAGGCGCGCATGCCGCCTGCCACCCGGTGGCCCTTGAGATTCAACAGGCCCCGTGCCGCGGCGCCGGCAACGAACGCCGCGTCCAGATTCTCATCGCCGGTGCGGAAGGTGACGTTCATATCGGAGCGGGAGCCGGGCTTGGCATTGGCGTGGAAGAGCTTGCTGTTGTCGAGATATTCATAGACCTTCGCGGCCCGCTCGCGCTTGATCTGCTCCATGCCGGTCACGCCGCCCTGGGTCTCCAGCCAGTCCAGCACCAGCCCCAGGATGTAGATGCACCAGCAGGGCGGGGTGTTGAACATGGAGTCCTTGTCGATCATCCGCTGATAGCTGAGCATCAGCGGCGTCTCCGGCCGCTCGTTTCCGGCGAGAGATTTGTCGATCATCACCACGGTGAGGCCGGCGGGGGCCATGTTCTTCTGTGCGCCGGCGTAGATGAGGCCGAATTTCGAAACCTCCACCGGCCGGGAGAGGATGTCCGAGGACATGTCGCTGACCAGCGGCACGCTGCCGGTCTCCGGCACATACTGCCACTCGGTGCCGTAGATGGTGTTGTTGGCGCAGTAGTGGAAGTAGGCGGCCTCGGGATCCAGCTTCAATTCCGACTGGGACGGAATATAGGTGTGCTTCGCCCCGGTGGTGTCCGCCGCACGGTTCACGGTGCCGAACTTCTCTGCTTCCTTCGCCGCACTATTGGAAAAATGCCCGGTGACGGCGTAGTCCGCGCTGCCGCCCGCAGGCAGCAGATTCAGCGGGACCATGGAAAACTGGGTGGAGGCGCCGCCCTGGAGAAACAGGATCTCGTGGGTCTCCGGCACGCTGAGCGCCTTCCGGAATTCTGCCTTGGTCTCGTCGAAGATCTCCGCGTAGACCTTGCTCCGGTGGCTCATCTCCATGACGGACATGCCGCTGCCGTTGTAGTTCAGCATCTCCGCCTGGGCCCGCAGCAGCACCTGCTCCGGCAGCACCGACGGCCCGGCCGAGAAATTGAATACCTGATCTCTGTCCATGGCTGCACTCCTAATGTAACGCTTTACTTCAGTGAAAAATATAACACAAATTGGATGCGCTCGTCAAACCAAATTCCCGACAAGGTTTTGCCCCTCGACCCCTGTGATTTCGACATTTCTCACAATTCCGTGGAGGAAATCACCCTCGGCAAGAACGGTGCAGTAGTTGGGCGTGTGGCCCTGCCAGCGTCCGGCCTGCTCCGTCTCGAACAGAACCGGGAGGGTACGCCCGATCTGAGATCGCAGATATGCCTGCCTCGTCTCGTCCGCCACTTTCTGCGCCGCGTGGGCCCGGTCGTTCTTCACCTTGTGGGTCAGCTGCTCTGGCATGGCGTCTGCCTTGGTGCCGGGGCGGCGGGAATACGGGAACACATGCACCTGGGAAAACCGGATCTTCCGGAGGAACTCCAGGGTGGTCTGCTGGTCTTCTTCTGTCTCCCCCGGGAAGCCGGTGATCAGATCGGCGGTCAGGGCGCAGCCGGGGAAATACTCCCGCAGCAGCTCGGTGACCTTCGTGAATTCCGCGGTGTCATACTTCCGGTTCATTCTATGCAGGGTCCGGTCGCAGCCGCTCTGGAGGGAGAGGTGGAAGTGGTCGCAGACCTGCCCGGTCCGGGCGATCCGATGGCAAAACTCCTCCGTCACCACCGTGGGCTCCAGGGAACCCAGCCGGATCCGCAGACCGGGAGCCGCCTCGGCAGCGGCGCAGACGGCGTCGGCCAGATTTGGCTTGTCCTCCAGATCCACCCCATAGGAGGCGATCTCGATGCCCGTGAGCACCAGTTCCCGATAGCCCTCGGCTGCCAGCTTTTCGCAGTGGCGCCGGATGGCCTCGATGGGGAGGCTTCTTAAGCGTCCCCGGGTATAGGGGATGATGCAGTAAGTGCAGAAATTCACACAGCCGTCCTGAATTTTCAGAAACGCCCGTGTCCGCCCGCCGAGGGCGCCGGAGGGCAGATCCTCGAAGATCCTTCTCTGGAAGGGGTCGTCCACCTCGGTGATCTGCTGGCGCTCCGAGAGGGCTTTCAGAATATCCTCCACGAACGCCTCCTTGGCGCCGCTGCCGTGGATCACGTCGGCGCCGATGGAGGCGGCGTCCTCGGGGCTCAGCTGGCTCCAGCAGCCGCAGACCGCCGTGAGGGCCTCGGGATGGGCATCCTTCAGCTTGCGGATGGTCTGGCGGGACTTGCGTCCCCCCTCGGCGGTGACGGCGCAGGTGTTCACGATCACCAGATCCACCCTGTTCCCTTCCGAGGCCGGGGTCAGGCCCTGTTCCTTCAAAAGCGTCTCCACGGCCTGGGCCTCATACTGGTTGACCTTGCAGCCGAGAGCGGTTATAATGTAGTGCATAAACTTAACTCCAATGAGGTATTCAAATGATCTATCTCGACAACGCCGCCACCACCAGAGTCTGCCCGGAAGCAGCTGCTGCGGCGGCGGAAATGATGACGAACAACTTTGGCAATCCCAGCGCCACCTACAGGCTGGGGCGCGAGGCGAAGGCCGCCGTGGACGAGGCCAGAGGGAAGATTGCCAAAGCCCTCGGCTGCAAGCCGGCGGAGGTCTTTTTCACCGCCTGCGGCTCCGAGGGGGACAACTGGGCCCTCTTCTCCGGGGCGGAAAAAATGCGGCATTCCGGAAAGCACATCATCAGCTCCGTGCTGGAGCACGACGCCATCCGGAAAAGCCTTGATAAACTGGAAAAGCTGGGTTATGAGATCACTCGCTTGAAACCCGACGAGACCGGCAGCATCACGCCGGAGATGGTGGCCCAGGCGCTCAGAGACGACACGATCCTGGTCTCTCTCATGCTGGTGAACAACGAGACCGGCGCCGTCACGGACATCGCCGGGGTGGCCCGGGTTTTAAAAGCAAAAAACAGCCAGGCGCTGCTGCACACCGACGCGGTGCAGGGCTTTTTGAAGGTGCCCTTCCGCGCGGATAAGCTGGGTGCGGATCTCATCACCATCAGCGGCCACAAGATCCACGCCCCCAAGGGCATCGGCGCCCTCTACATCCGAAGCGGCCTGAAGCTGCCCCCCTATCTCCACGGCGGCGGCCAGGAGCAGGGCATCCGCGCCGGCACCGAGGCGACGCCGCAGATCGCGGCCTTCGGCGTGGCGGCGGAGCTGGGATTTCAGCAGATGCCGGAGGCCGTGAAGCGCATGGCCGAACTGCGCAGCCACGCCATCGAGCGTCTCACCAAGGAACTGGATCCCATCCGGATCATTCCCGGCGGCGCGCCCCACATCCTCAGCATCTCCCTCCCCGGCTATCGCAGCGAGGTCCTGATGAATTTCCTTGAAGCCAGAGAAATTTATACCTCCAGAAGCTCCGCCTGCAAAAAGGGCGGGCGGAGCCATGTTCTGGAGGGGATGGGCCTGCCGCCGAAGGTCATCGACGGGGCCCTGCGCGTGAGCTTCTCAAGGTTCACCACTCTGGAGGAGGTCGACGCCTTCTGTGATGCGCTGAAGGATGCGCAGAAATCACTTTTTCCCAGTCTTGGCTGAGGAGAGGATCGTCTCCGACTCCGGGGTGATCCGCTTCACGGGTTTCTTTGACTCTGGGTCGATGTGATCCAGATTTTGATAGTCCGCGGTCTCCGTATGGAGGCCGCGTTTTCTTAAGCCGTGATCCACCAGCTTGTCGATGCCGTTGTAGATCACCGCGAACACCGGCACTGCCAGCAGCATGCCCAGCACACCGAAGAGGCCGCCGCCCAGAAGGATCGCGAAGACCACCCAGAAGCCGTTGATGCCGATGGAGCTGCCCAGGATCTTCGGGCCGATGATGTTGCCGTCCACCTGCTGCAGCACGATGACGAAGCCCAGGAAGATCAGCGCCTTCATGGGGCTCACCAGAAAGATCAGCAGCAGCGGCGGCACCGCGCCGATGATGGGGCCGAACACCGGGATCAGATTCGTCACGCCGATGATGACGCTGACCAGCGCCACATAGGGCATTTTCAAAATCGTGCAGCCCACATAGCAGATCACGCCGATGATCAGCGAGTCGATGATCTTGCCGGTGATGAAGCCGTTGAAGGTGGTGTCGGTAAAGTCCACCGCCCGCATGATCAGCTCCGCGTTGCGGACACTGAAGAGCCTGTAGAGGATCTTCTTGCACCTGGCGCCCAGAACCTCCACGTTGAACAGCACATAGCAGGCCACCACGAAGCCGATCAGGACATCCAGAACGCCCCGCAGCACCTGATAGACGCCGGTGGTCACGTTGGTGACGACGGTGCTCAGATTCGGCATCAGCTCCGAGCGGATCCACCCGATCAGAGAGTCGGAGACGTCGCCGGTGGTCTGGATGATGGCCTGCTCCAGCTCCGGCTTGTCCTCGAAGAGCTTTTCGATCCAGGTGGTGGCAGACTCGACGTATTCCGGCGCGTTGGTGACGATGTTTTCGATGCTGGTATAGACCTGCGGGATGATGATCCAGAGCAGGACGCCGATGAACAGCAGCGCCAGCACGATGCTCAGCATGACGCTGAGGGTCCGGGCCATTTTGGCGTTGTCCTTTTTCTTTCTTCTCCGATCCAGCCAGGGACGGAAACCCTTCTGCTCAAAATACCGGGTCATGGGCCAAAGCAGATAGGAGATGACCAGACCCCAGATCACCGGGCTCAGGTAGCCCAGGACCTTCGACACCGCTTCGATCACATAGCCGCCCCGCATGAGCAGCAGATAAAACACGATGGAGGCAGCGATCACGAAAAAGGCGGTGATGCCCCATTTGAAGTATTCACTTCTTTCCCAGAATCGCTTCACGGAGCGTCCCTCCTTTTCCATGTTTTTCTTTATTGTACTCTTTTTTTCGTCCATCCGTCAACCGGGAAACGCATCTTTCTTCCCTTCGCCGCATAAGCTTCCACGAAAAGCTTGTGAAAAGGAGACGAAAAATATGCGAAGAATGCTCGCCGGGCTCCTGATTGCCGTGCTGCTCGCGCCCAGTGCCGTGGCAGTCCGCGCAGCCGAGACCGAGGCGCTGGACTTAAGCGCCGACTCCGCCGTTTTGATGGAGCAGAGCACCGGGACGCTGCTCTACGAAAAAGACGCCCACACCCGCAGAGCCCCCGCCAGCGTCACCAAGGTGATGACCCTGCTGCTGATCGCCGAGGCTGTGGAGCGCGGAAGTCTTTCACTCCAGGACACGGTGACCGCCTCCGAAGCCGCAGCCTCCATGGGCGGCAGCCAGATCTGGCTGGAGGCCGGCGAGACCATGACCGCGGACGAGATGATCAAGTGCATCGCCGTGGTCTCCGCCAACGACTGCGCCGTGGCCATGGCGGAGAAGCTGGCGGGCTCCGAGCAGGTTTTCGTCCAGAAAATGAACGAGCGCGCCGCAGAATTGGGCATGTCGGACACACATTATGTAAACTG
>CADCQK010000252.1 GCA_902803575.1 Oscillospiraceae bacterium | reverse complement strand
GAATGCGGCCTGCAGGTTGAAAAGTTCAACGATATCAAGGTCGATGACGTGGTGGAAGTCTTCGTCATGGAGCAAATTCAGCAGTAAACCAAAACCGTTCGCTGCCGTTCCCACCTGAGAGCGGCAGCGATTTTTTACAGAAAGGAACCATTATGGCATCGAATAAACTCGCCAGAACCAACGACGACATCCAGCGCGTTCTGTCCAATCTGCTGACTCAGGTGAAGGATCCTCGGGTGCAGCAGGGGATGATCAGCGTCACCAGAGTGGAGACCACCGGCGACCTGCGCTATTCGAAAATCTGGCTGTCTGTCTACGGTATGGCAAACGAAAAGGAATTCAAGCGCGGTCTGAAATCCGCCTCCGGCTGGCTGCGGCATGAGCTGGGCAGCACCCTGAACCTGCGCTATACGCCGGAGTTGGTCTTCGAGATCGACCACAGCATCGAACAGGGCGCCTATATCAGCGGCCTGATCGAAAAGCTGGACACCGGCAGCGGGGAGGACGAGGCATGAGCCCCGCAGAATTTGCCGAACTGCTCCGTGAGCGAGACGGCTTTCTGATCCTGAGCCATAGAAATCCCGACGGCGACACCCTCGGCAGCGGCGCCGCCCTTTGCCATGCCCTGAGACGGATGGAAAAAACGGCATTTATCTGCAACAACCCGCAGATCACCGAGCGCACTGACGCTTATATTCATGATTATTACGCCCCCGATGATTTCCGGCCGGATACCATCATGGCGGTGGACATCGCGACGCCGGGCCTCTTTCCGAAGGGCTTTGAGGGCCATGTGGATCTCTGTGTGGATCACCATCCCACCAACAGCTTTTACGCCGACGAGACCCTGGTGGTTTCGGAAAAGTCCGCCTGTGGGGAGATCGTTTTGGAGATCATCGAAGCTCTCTGCGGCGATGTGGATCCGGTGGAGGCGACCCTTCTCTACATCGCGCTCACTACGGACACCGGATGCTTTCAGTACATGAACACCAACGCCGATACCATGAACTGCGCCGCCAGACTCATCAGCCTCGGAGCCGACCACCACAAGGTCGTGCACGATTTCTTCCGTCGTGTCTCCAAGGCGAGAGTGATGCTGGAGGGCATGATCTACTCCGGCATGAAGTTTTATCGGGACGGAAAACTGACGGTGGCCTTCGTCACCCGGAAGATGCTTCATGACGCCGGCACCACGGAAAACGATCTGGACGATCTGGCGGGGCTCCCCGGACGGATCGCCGGAAATATGCTGAGCATCCTGATCCGGGAGCAGGAAAACGGCGACAGCAAGGTCTCGGTCCGCAGCACTCCGGAGGTGGACTCCAGCAAAATCTGTGCAAAATTCGGCGGCGGTGGACACGCCATGGCCTCCGGCTGCACCCTGCACTGTGATCCCTTCGAGGCAGAGCGGCAGCTCCTGAAAGCTGTGGAAGAGGTATGGCCGGCATGAACGGCATCCTTTTGATGGATAAGCCTGCCGGCTGGACCAGCCACGACGTGGTTGCCAAGCTGCGGGGCATTCTGGGGGAGCGGCGGATCGGCCACTCCGGCACCCTGGATCCCATGGCCACCGGACTGTTGGTGGTTTTCGTGGGACGCGCCACCAAGGCGGTCAGCTTTTCCGAAGCCCATGAGAAGCACTACACCGCTCATCTGCGGCTCGGAATTGTGACGGATACCCAGGACATCACCGGAAGGGTGCTGGAAACGCACCCGGTCACAGTCACACGACCGGAGCTGGAAGCTGCGCTCGAAGGCTTTCGCGGCGAGATCCGGCAGTTGCCGCCCATGTATTCCGCCATCAAAATCGGTGGTCAGAAGCTCTATGATGTTGCCAGAAGAGGCGGCGAGGTGGAGCGCGAACCCAGAAGTATCACCATCCACCAGCTTGACTGCACCGGCATGGCGGGGGAGGACTACATTCTGGAGATCACCTGCTCCAAGGGCACCTACATCCGCACACTCTGCCACGACATCGGCGAGACTCTGGGCTGCGGCGGAACGTTGACTTCTCTTCGCAGAACCCGGGTGGGCACCTATACTGTCGAGGATGCTCACACCATGGAGGAAATGCTGAGTATCAGCAGGGAACAGGCAAAAGACTTGCTCATGCCGCTAGACAGTCTCTTTTCCGATCACCCCGGTATCACACTGAACGAACAGCAGGAGCGCCTGTGCCGCAACGGTCTGGACTTTGAGATCGACACTGAGGACAGCACATACCGCTTTTACGCCTCAAACGGCGAATTTCTGATGCTTGGCACGGTGGAAAGCCACCGGAGCCGCGCCATCAAACGCTTTTTCTAAAGGAACGATAATAACTATGGCAGAACAGAAACGGGTCATTGCCCTGGGATTTTTCGACGGCATTCACATCGGCCACGGTGCGCTGCTGGAACGCACCGTACAGCGTGCCAAAGAGATTGGCGCCATGCCCTCGGCCCTGAGCTTTGATGTGCATCCGGACACGCTGGTGTTCGGGAAACCGGTGCCGCTGATCAACTCCTCCGCCGGAAGAGCGGATCTGATCCGTCGGCTCTACGGCATCGAAAATGTGATTTTCATCCACTTTGACCGGACGGTCATGCAGATGCCCTGGCAGGAATTTGTCCAGACCCTGATTCGGGACATGAACGCCGCCTGGGTGGTGGTGGGACACGACTTCCGCTTCGGCTGGAAGGGCGAGGGCACCGCCGAAAAGCTGCAGGCTTACTGCGCCGAGCAGGGTCTCGGCTGCGACGTGATCCCCGCCGTGACATTGGAAGGACGGGTGGTCAGCTCCACCTACATCCGCACCCTGATCGAGGACGGCGACATGGAGCGGGCCAACGCCTATTTGGGGCATCCCCACACGCTGGTGGATACGGTGCACTACGGCTTCCGGCTGGGCACCAAAATGGGCACCCCCACCATCAATATGCGCTTCCCGGAAGGCGTCATTGTGCCGCGCCACGGTGTCTATGCCGCCAAAGCGATCCTGGAGGACGGCAGCAGCCACATGGCGGTCACGAATATCGGCGTCCGGCCTACGGTCAGCGGTGAGAATAAGGTCAGCGTGGAGAGCTTCATCCTGGACTATTCCGGAAACCTCTACGATCATGAGGTTCGGGTGGAGTTTTATAAATTCCTCCGTCCGGAACAGAAGTTCGAGAACATCGACGCCCTCCGAAAACAGATCCTCCAGGACGCGGAATCGACCCGAAATTATTTCTCCAACCAATAAAAAAGCTTCCGCAGATTTTCCTGCGGAAGTTCTTTTATTCTCTGATCAGGATCCATACCACCAGTTGGATGAAAAATACCATGATGGCAGGAATGCTGTAGAAGATGAGATAATAGAGGAATGGCGCGTCGTATGCGTAAAAAAGCGTCCCGCGCACGGCCAGCGAGTAGCCCACCATCAGCACCTCCACCACCAGCGGCAGCCAGAGGGCCGGTTTCTTTGCGGCGCTCATGTGGGCGATGCAGACGGCGGCCGCCAGCACCGGCATGAGGAAGCAGCAGTAAACTCCATAGGCAGAATCCAGCGCCACAAGGATCGGTCCCCGGATGGTGGAGTGCAGCATCAAAGGGATGACCGTACAGATGATCACCAGTAAAACCACCGGTACCCAGGGTTTTTCCAGCCATTTTTGCATCTTCCATCTCACCTCTGTTACACAGCGAACCCATTCCTGTCCTGCTCAGTCTGCAAGACTGCGCACCCAGTCAAAATAGTCGTAGTAAGGCATCAGAAACCGGAAGCTCTCCACCAGTTCGTCCGCCAGATCGTGGCATTGTGAAATCTCGTCGTGGGGACGCGACACGTCCACAGACACCCATCTGCGGTTGAGCCAGGGATCCAGCAGGGGAGAGCACTCCACCTTTTTTCTGGCGTATTCCTTCCCGATGATCCGGTATTTCGGTTGTTTTTTCAGCTTTCTCGCGAGGCTCTCCAGCTTCTTCGGATCTGCCAGTGTGACCCGGCGGAAGCGATCCATGTAGGCCGCGCGCTCGCTGTAGCTGCCGAAGCCGAAGCTGTACCCCTCGGGTTCAAAGGAGAAGTAAAACACCGAGCCCTCTTCGCTTTTTTCTCCGGAGCAGCGGAGGGTCATCCAAAGATGATCCTTCATGGGACCGCGGCCGTAGAGCCGTCTAGCGTCCCGATAGATCCTTGAGATATGGAGATCCCAATTCCGCTTGGGGCAGGCCTCCTGCATCCGCTCCAGGACCTCCTGTCCCAGAGCCTTGAAGGGCCGGTCTACCAGATTGAGGAACTCTTCCTTGTGGGCCTGGAACCATGGCCGCTCATTGTTGAACCGAAGTTCCCACAGAAATTCCCCCGCACCGGCGGGGAAACCGTCGAATTGCATACGCTGATGCTCCTTTTTTCTGATTGTGTATATTTTACCTGAAATCCGTTTTTTTCGCAAGGCAGGCGGCAAAAAAAGTTGGAAATTCCAATCTGGATGCATAAAAAGTGAAATTTGTCCAGATTATGAACAAAATGATTGCATCCAATGGGAAACTTATGTATAATATACGCATCTATGGAAAAGGAGAACACACATGATCCAAGCAATTGATAATGTTGTAAACGCCATCAGCGGTATTTTGTACAAGCCGTATATCATTCCGCTGCTCCTGGTTCTCGCGGGCATTTACTTCACCATTCGTCTGGGTGTGCCGCAGTTTCGTCTGTTCGGCGAGTCCATCCGCGTGGTCAAAGAAAAGCCCGTCAACATGGGCTCCACCTCCTCCTTCGGCGCACTGATGGTCTCCACGGCTTCCCGTGTGGGCACCGGCAACATCATGGGCGTGTCCACTGCCATCTGCTTCGGCGGGCCCGGCGCCATCTTCTGGATGTGGGTCACCGCTTTGCTGGGCGGCGCCTCCGCCTTCGTGGAATCCACCCTGGCGCAGATCTATAAGAAAAGAACCCCGACGGCACCTTCTACGGCGGTCCCTCTTACTATATGGAGCACGCCCTCAAGCAGCGCTGGCTGGGCGTCATCTTTGCCATCGCCCTGCTGCTGACTTACGCAGTCGGCTACAACATGCTGGCGGCCTACAACACCCAGGACACCTTCTCCTCCTTCAGCTTCTACAATCGAACCACCTCCATTGTCATCGGCGTCATCCTCGCTGTGCTCTTCGCTCTGAGCATCATGGGCGGCGCCGGCAGACTGACCAAGGTGACCGAGGTGCTGGTTCCCATCATGGGTGTGCTGTACGTGGTGGTCTCCATCGTGGTCATCATCATGAACATCGGCAGCATCGGCAAGGTGCTGGGTATGATCTTCGGCTCCGCCTTTGATTTCAAGGCCATCTTCGGCGGCTTCACCGGCAGCGCCATCATGTGGGGCATCAAGCGCGGCCTTTACTCAAACGAAGCAGGTATGGGCTCTGCGCCCAACGCGGCTGCGGCGGCTGACGTCTCCCACCCGGCCAAGCAGGGTCTGGTGCAGATGCTCTCCGTATTCATCGACACGCTGCTGATCTGCTCTGCCACGGCCTTCATGTGCCTGTTCTCCGGTGTGGTTCCGGAGGAGGAGCTGGCGGGCGCTGCCTATGTCTCTGCCTCCATGCGGGCTGCGCTGGGCGGCTTCGGCCCCATCTTCATGGCGGTGGCGGTGTGCCTGTTTGCTTTCACCACTCTGATCGGCAACTACTACTACACCGAGGGCTGCTGGCGCTTCCTTCTGAAGAAGGATCCCGGTAAGGGCTTCATGACCTGCTGGCGTCTGTTCTGCTCGGTTCTGGTGTTCCTCGGCGCCATCATCTCCGCCGGCCTCGCCTGGGACGGCGCGGATCTGACCCAGGGTATCATGGTCATCATCAATGTCCCCGTCATCGTCATTCTCGGCAAGCCCGCCTATGACGCATTGAAGGACTACCAGAAGAAGAAAAAGGCCGGCGTCGACGATCACTTCCACGAAAGTGACATCGGGCTGACCAACACCGAATGCTGGAAGGGCTGATTCTTATGAAAACGATCCTTGTCGCGGAAGAGCTCACATTGGAAGAACAGGCTCAGCTGACGGCAGCTGCGCCGAATGAGCGCTTTGTCTTCGCACAGACCCAGGACGTGACACTGGAACAGCTGCAGCAGGCGGATATCCTGATCGGCAATGTGGACGCGGATCTTTTGGAACAGATCGAGCATCTGGACTGGATGCAGCTGGTGAGCTCCGGCGCCGACTATTACACGAAGCGCACCGCGCTCCGGGACAAGTTCCTCACCACCACGGCCACCGGCTGCTACGGCACCGGCATCGCGGAGTACATGGTGGGCATGCTGCTTCTGATGATGAAGAAGATCCCCACCTATCTGGAGTATCAGAAGGAGCAGGTCTGGCGGGACGCCGGGCATGTGGTCTCTCCCATGGGGAAGCGGGTGCTGATCGTAGGCACCGGCAACCTGGGCACGGAGTTCGCCAAACGGATGCGTCCCTTCGGCTGCAAGATCATCGGCGTTCGACGTCGTGTCGGCACCTTCCCGGAGGAATACGACCAGATGTGCCTGATGGACGAGCTGACCAATGAGCTGCCCAAGGCGGACGTTGTGGCGCTCTGCCTGCCGGGCACGGAGGAGACCTACCATCTCTTCGATGAAAAGATGCTGTCCCTCTGCAAGGAGGGGGCCTATCTGATGAACGTGGGCCGCGGCACCGTGATCCCGGAGGACGCCTTCCTGAACAGCAAGCTGATGAACCGCTTCGGCGGCGTCTGGGTGGATGTTCTGGAACACGAGCCGCTGGAGGATGAGGATCCGCTGTTCTCGACGGACAATCTGATCATCACGCCCCACATCACCGGCGGCTGGCATCTGGATATCACCCGGAAGAACATCATGGATCTCTGTGAAAGAAACTTGAAGGCATTCCTGCATGGAGCGCCTCTGGAACGGGTGCTGGACTGGAACAGCGGCTACTGCAAATAAACCAAAACAGCGTATGCGTTTTCGGCATACGCTGTTTTTCAATCAGAAGGTAAACCGGCACCGATCCAGATCCACCGTACCGTCCATGCAGAAGGGGACACCCTCCAGCTCCAGCAGGAGCCGGTGACTGTCTTTCCCGAGGGGAGAAAAGGCGTCGGAGAGTCCGCCGAAACGGTTCACCACTCTCTGACAGGGGACGTCCTCCGGTGCGTCGTGCATGGCGAAGCCCACGGTTCGGGAGAGTCTCGGATTTCCGAGGGCTCTGGCCACATCTCCATAGGTGGTGACGCTTCCCATGGGAACCCTGCGCACCAGATCCCAGATGGCCTCGAACAACCCGGTGTTCATGCTTCCTGCTCCTTGAGATAAAGCCGCCAGGTGGCCAGCAGCAGTTCATTGGCGTCCTTGCCGGGTCTGAACTGGGCGATCTGGCCGCGGAGGCCCTCATTTTGCAGGGAGGCGCAGCGGTCTCTGGCACCTTTCAGCTCAGGGATCTCATCACTGAGCAGCTTCTCCCGCAGCTCCGGCAGCAGCTGATTGAGATCATAGGCGTCCTCGTGGGGATAGTCCAGTGTGGACATGAGCACATCCAGACCCTTGCACGCCACAGAAAGCAGGTCACCGCGATTTTCGCTGAAAAGCTTGTCCGTCAGCGGCGCGTCGCCCTTGACTCTGTCCAGCATGGCCTGCACCGCGGATTCATTGTGACTCAGCTCCCGTCTCAGCAGGAACAGCAGATAGCCTCTGGCTGCCTCCAGCAGCTTTTCTTTTCCTGCGGGGCGGAAGGCGTAGCGCTCTCCGAAGTAGGGCCCCAGCACCTTCATGGCGTCGGTGTAGCCAAGACGGAAATTGTTCTCCAGGATGTCCCGACTGAAATCCAGAAACGGCCCCAGAGGACGGGAGGGGGTGATGTGAGTCACCAGCGGGTGATAGGGGAAGTATTTCTCCTCTGCCTCCGGCTTCAATGCCACGGCGATGACCTGTTCGGCGCCCAGACGAAAAGCGGTGGTCACCGGCAGATTGTCCGCATAGCCGCCGTCGATGTAGCTCTGCCCGTCGATCTCGCACAGCGGGAACACCGGAAAGCAGGAGCTGGAGGCCAGGATCCAGTCCGCCACCGTGCCGGGTTCCATTTCGGACTTCCTTACTTCCACACCCTGGAGGGTCGGGAATCTTGCGGTCACAGCCGCGTAATCCACCGGTGAGGCAAAGAAGGCCTCTTCGTCCAGCTCCTTGGCGATCCGCTCCTTGTAAGGCGTGATGTCCGCACCTCTGGAGGCGGCGAAATTCTTCGCAACGGCCAGCAGCTGGTCGCGGTTTTCAAAGTAATAATCCATGTCGTGCTTCAGATCCATGCCGTCACGCATGATATCCTGGGCGGTGATGGTATTCCACAGGTTTTCCGCACGCGCATAGTCGCCCATAACCATCAGCGCGCCATTCACAGCACCGATGGAGGTGCCGGTGACGATGTCATAGCCGACGCCCAACTCCCGCAGCGCCTTCCAGACGCCGATCTCGTAGGAGCCCTTTGAGCCGCCGCCGGCCAGCGCAATTCCCAGTTTCATGTTTGTCACTCCAGTTTGATCGTTTGTATTTCATGATTCTATTGCATGCGTAAGGAATTGTCAATGGACATTCAGCCGAAAAAGCTTGACGAATTTTGGGTTACCGTGTATTATTATAGTGTTTAAATCCGCTTCCTGTCGAAGCATGGAATGGAGGACAGCGCCATGAGCGTAATTCCCAAAATCGAATGTCGGCGCTGCGGCCGGACTTTTTCCGGACTGCGCAGCCGCTGCCCATATTGCGGTACCACCCGTGTCAAGGCCGGCGACCGTGTTCCGCCGGTGACCTCCAGTGAGAACGACGGCACTCCCGCCGCCGCCCGCGCAGCCCTGAACACCCGCTGGCAGATGATCTTCGGCCTGCTGCTTCTGGCGGCCGTGGTTCTGGCGGTCATCATCCTGATCACTGTGAGTCTCAACGACGCGAAGAACATCGCACCTTCGTCTCAGAACCTGCCTGCTCAGGAGACTTCGGAAGTTACCGACGCGCCGGAGGAAACCGATGTACCCGAGGAGACCGCCGATCCCGAAGCCAGCGCCGAACCCACGCAGGCGCCGGAGCCCACCGGCACGCCTGTCACCACTGCCGGCAGCATCAAGCTGACCTATATGGGCTCTGAGATCTCTGAGTTCACCGCGGCTGTCGGCGAGACCGTTCCGCTGGAGGCCACCACCTATCCTGCCGATCTGGAGGTAGAGTGGATCAGCGATAATGAGTCCGTCTGCCTGGTGAAAAACGGTCAGGTCACCGGCATCGGCCCCGGCATGACCACCGTCACCGCCAAGTGCGGAGACGTAACTGCCAAATGCACCGTCTACGTCAACTGAACTTAATACCATAATGAAAACCCCGGAATCGAAAGATTCCGGGGTTTTTGTGGAGCGGGATACGGGAGTCGAACCCGCCTCCTCAGCTTGGGAAGCTGATGTTCTACCGATGAACTAATCCCACAAGCTCTAGTATTATAGCACAGCGGAAATGTGTTTGCAAGAGGATTTTTCTGCTTGGTATAGAGGATTGATTTTCTTATGGATGAACCGAAAGAATTCACACGAAATACCAGTTTCTACCTTTGCAATTTGTTCATAAAATGCTATAATGTCCCATATCTTTCATTTCGTATGAAATGGCAGGAGGGAAACAAGTATGAAAAAAAGATGGTTATCCCTGGTGCTCGTTCTGGCGCTTGTGCTCTCGCTGTGCACCTCTGCTTTTGCGGCAGGTTCCGGTACTGCGAGAAACGGCAAGCTGCTGCTGAACGGCCTGGAAAACCGGCGCACGGAGACGATCTCCTCCCGGCTGAACGCACAGTATCAGCCCGGCGATCAGGTGCGCGCAATCGTCCTGATGAAAAGCAACCCCATTGCAGACCTGAGCAGCTTCCTGCAGCAGTCTGCCAGTGCCTATGAGAAGCTTCTGGCAGAACACAAGGCCTTTATGGAAAAGCTGCAGCAGCTGGCCATCGCCTTCACGGTGAACTTTGAGTACACCGATCTGCTCAACGGCCTGTCTCTGACGCTGGATTTTGCGGATCTGGATGCCGTTGCTGAGATCCCGGGCGTCTCTGACGTCATTGTCGCCCGAGAGTACCGTCTGCCGGTGGAGCAGCCCAGCTCCGTCAGCGCGTCGGAAATGATCAATGCCAGCTGGCTGAATGATACCATTTCCGCCGACGGCTCCGGCAAGGTCATCGCCGTTCTGGATACGGGCATCACCGCCGATCACGAGGCTTTCGGTGTGTACGACGGCATGCTCAAGACTCCGGCCTATAACAGGACCGACATGGTCAAGGCGATTCTGCGTCTGGGCCACGGCAGCTATTATTCTCAGAAGATCCCCTATCAGTATGACTATGCCGACAAGGATCTGAATGCTGCGGACGATAATTCCGGCCACGGCTCCCATGTCGCCGGCATCGCTGCGGGCTATGCGGTCACCCCGGAAGGGGAGGTCACCTTCCGCGGCAGCGCCCCCGACGCCCAGATCCTCGCTATGAAGATCTTCTCTTCCTCGGAGGAGACCACCAGCTCTGACATTTATATGGCTGCGCTGGAGGACGCCTACAAGCTGGGGGCGGACGTCATCAACATGTCCATCGGCGCCACCAGCGGTTTTGTGGAGGATGATGAGTCCGTCCTCAACGACCGGATCTACGAGCGTCTGGAGAACGCGGGCATCATCTGCTGCGTCTCCGCCGGCAACGAGGGCAGCATGGCGGACAACGCCCAGAACTACGCCGGACCCGGTTATCTGACCACCGGCTATACCGATTACGGTACGCTGGGCTCTCCCGCCTCCTACAACGGCAACATCGCCGTGGCCTCGGCGGAGAATGTGATGTACCCGGCCTATCAGATCAGCATCGCAGGGGAGAAGTACTCCTACCGCGACAGTGACGGCACCACCTTCCTGGATGCCTTCTCCGGCCAGGATCTCGCCTATGTGCCGATCCCCAATCTCGGCGCTGCCGAGGACTATGAAGGGATCGACGTCCAGGGCAAGGTCGCAGTGGTTTCCCGCGGTGAGATCACCTTTGAAGAGAAGGCTGCCAACGCCGCCGACGCCGGTGCAGCCGCTCTGGTGGTCTACGACAATCAGCCCGGTTCTCTGATCACCATGGCCATCGAAAACAAGAACATTCCTGCGGTCTTCGTCTCCCAGGAGGCAGGCGCAGCCCTTGTCGCTCAGGAGGACCCGGTTTTCCACGTGGATTCCGAGGCGACGATCGTGGACAATCCCGAGGCCTGGAGCGTCTCCAGCTTCAGCAGCTGGGGCCCCACCAACGATCTGCAGATCAAGCCGGTCATCACTGCCATCGGCGGCAACGTGAATTCCGTCACTGCCGGTACGAAAAACAGCTATGAAGTCATGTCCGGCACTTCCATGTCTTCTCCCAACGCCGCGGGCGGCTTTGCATCCCTGCTGGATGCGATCCAGGCGAGCAACCCCGCCCTCACCAAGAAGGAAGCCGCTGATCAGGCCCGGAACCGCACGGCTTCCAGCGCCGGAACGCTGATCGCCTATTATGATGACAACGGCGTGGCGGTGCCCTACAACCCACGTCAGCAGGGCGCCGGCTGCCTGGATCTGGAGGCGGCCTATCACACCACCCTTGTCGTTGAAGATCCCTTCGCTGAGCTGGGAGACGATCCCGCGAGAGACGGTGTCTACACCATCACCGCGGATGTGGTGAACACCACCTACGTCACACGCTCCTATGCGGTGAATGCGGACGTGCTGATGGATGCGGTCGCCGGTGACAATTTCGGCACCGATGAGGAGCCGGATTTCCGGGTTTACAACGTCATGGCGCCTGCGGCTCTGGAAGCGGGGGTGGATTACACCCTGAGCGCGCCGGAGAGCATCACCCTGGCCCCCGGCGAGCACCAGACCGTCACCGTGACCATCACCCTCACGGCTGATATGAAAGAATTCCTGGACGCCTATTTTGAAAACGGCGCATTCCTGGATGGCTATGTCTATTTCGACAGTCTGGACGAGGACGTCTCCGAGAGCCAGCACGTCACCTTCCTCACCTTCTACGGTGACTGGTCCGCTGCGCCGCTTTTCGAGACCCATGACTGGCGCGAGATCCTGAGCCTGAACCTCAGCGAAGAGGAAATGCCGGACTGGCCGTACTATGTGGATTGGGAGATCGACACCATTCCCGCTGAGGCCTACCTCGTCGATGCGGAAAACAATCCGGTGATCTACGCCGGCGATTCGCCCTTTGGCTATCCGGAGGGCGGCGAGTACAGCGATGCGCGCATTGCGGTCTCCAACAACACCGACCATGCCTACAGCAGCAATCTGCTGGTGGCGCCGGTCAATGTGCGTAACGCCCGCCACATGATCATGATCGTCCGGGACGCTGAAACCGGAAAGATCTACGGCTATGACGACACGCCCTTCGCCCGTAAGGTCATCTATGATCCCACCTACGGCTGGAGCGTTTCCTCCTGGTTCCTGTTCGACGGCACGGATACCTACTCCGGCAAGAAGGCAGTGAAGATCGCTGACGACACCAAGGTTGTGCTGGACTTCTACGCCAACCTGCCCTGGGGTGAGGATACGCTCGGCAGTATGACCCCGGAGGAAATCGCTGCCAACGGCGCTGATTTCCTGGGTTACTCCGTCCCCTGCGTGGTGGATGGCGCAGCCCCCGTGATCGAAAGCTGTGACTACGATCACCAGACCGGCGAGGTCACCGTGACCGTGACGGATAATCAGTATCTGGCAGCGATCTATGCGGTGGACGAAGAAGGCAACGAGCTCTGCGAGCCTGTGACTTTCGCGGATGACGAACCCGGCCAGAGCCACACCGTCACCATGAATGTGGGCGAGCAGAACACCTTCTACGTCGCCGCCATGGACTATGCCACCAACGAGGCCAGCACTCAGGCTTCCCAGCAGATCTTCATCGTGCAGCAGCCGCAGGACGTCTACGCAAAACGCGGCGACTATGTACAGTTCAAGGTGGAGGCCACCGGCAACGGCCTGAAGTATCAGTGGCAGTACCGCGCTCCCTCCTCGAAGATTTGGCTGAGCTCTCTGAATACCGGTGCGAAGACCGACACCCTCACGGTGCACGCGACCTCGCTCCGCGAAGGCTATCAGTATCGCTGCGTGCTGACCGACGCCCTGGGCAGCCGGGTCACCACGGACGCCGCGACGCTCTACTTTGCAACCAGCCCCGTGATCACCCGGCAGCCGGAGAGCGTGAAGCTGCCCGCGGGTGAGACCGCGCAGTTTACCGTCGAAGCCACCGGCGGCGGTCTGGAGTATCAGTGGCAGTATCAGAAGAATGGGTCCACCGAATGGAAGGACTCCACCATGCCCGGCGCAAATACGGACACCATCTCCGTGGAGGCGACCTCTGCCCGCAACGGCCAGCAGTATCGCTGCGTGGTTTCGAATGCGGCCGGCTCCGTGACCTCTGAGGCCGCGACCCTGAGCGTCCTTGCCATCAAGACCCAGCCGAAGGATTACCTCGGCGCTTTGGGCAGCACCGCGAAGTTCACGGTGGAATCCTTCGCCTCGAATGTCAGCTATCAGTGGCAGTACAGCGATGACAACGGCGAAACCTGGAGCAACAGCTCCGTGAAGACGGCAGCCTATAACTCCAAGCTCACCGCTGCCCGTGACGGCCGTCTGGTGCGCTGCATCGTGACCGATCAGGACGGCGTCAGCGTCATCAGCGACAGCGCTGCCATGCGCATCCAGAAGAACCTCGCCATCACCGCCCAGCCGACGGATGTCTCGGCTCTCGTGGGCTCCGTGGTCAGCTTCCGGATCACCGCTGTGGGCGACGGACTCAGCTACCAGTGGCAGTTCAGCGACGATGGGGGAGAGACGTGGAGCAACAGCGTGGTGAAGTCCGCGGTCTACACCACGAAGTTCACCGGCGACAGAGACGGCCGTCTCGTCCGCTGCGTTGTCACCGATCTGTACGGCGGCACGGTCATCAGCGATCCTGCGACCATGCGCAGCAGCGGTCTTGTGATCACGCTGCAGCCGGAGAATGTGACTGCAAAGGAAAACACCATTGTTTCCTTCAAGGTTGCCGCCAGGGGCGACGGTCTCACTTATCAGTGGCAGATCAGCGACGACGGCACTAGCTGGATCGACAGCTCCGTGAAAGCCGCGAAGTATTCCACGAAGCTGACCGCTGCCAAGAATGGCAGAATGGTCCGCTGCGTGGTCACGGATTCCAAAGGGGACTCCGTGATCAGCGAAACCGCTGTCATGATCATCGGATGATTGCATTCTGACTTAAAAATGGGATCCATCGGGAAACCGGTGGATTCCATTTTTTCTAAGGTGTTACCTATTGTCAAACATGGTGGATTCTGCTATAATATACTCTCTAAAACTATGGTTAATCCGGGAAAGGAGGACGTCGTATGGCCAAGCACCCGGAGGAAAAAACGCAGCAGTCCGCTGCCAGTAAAATCCCTGCAGGTCTGACGCCGAACTCCAGACTGTTTTTGGCGTTTCTCGTGATCTTTGCCGTGGCGACGCTGCTGTTCTCCGATCGGATCTGGCTGGCGGTGGCAGAGGGCGCGATCATTCTGGCGCTGGTGGTTTATTCGCTGCTCATGCGGCGATCCCAGAGAAAGAAGCTGCTGGCCTATGTGGAGAGCGTCACCTATGACACGGAGTCTGCCAAGAACAATACGCTGCAGAACTTCCCGCTGCCGGTGGCGGTGTTTCGCCCGGCGGACGCGCAGCTGATTTGGGCCAACCAGCATTTCTTTGAGCTCTGCGGCATACGGAAGCCGTCCATTGAAATGCATCTGACGGACGTGATCCCCAACTTCTCCAGCCGCTGGCTGCTGGAGGGCCACAGCCGGAGCCCGGAGCTGCTGGAGCACAACGATCGCAAGTATCAGATCCACGGCAACCTGGTCCAGCCCAAGGAGGGGCAGGGCACCTATATGGGCATCACCTACTGGGTGGACGTGACGGATTATGAGAACACCCGGCAGGAGTATCTGGACTCCCGCCCCTGCATCGCCCTGTTCGTCATCGACAATTACGATGAGTTCTTCCGCGGGCTCTCCGACCGGAAGCGCAGCGAGATGCGCGACACCATTGAGGATCTGCTGATCCAGTGGTGCGATGAGATGCATGGCTTCTTCCGGCACTATGACCGCGACCGCTTCCTGCTGGTGTTTGAGGAGCGTTATCTGGAGCAGATGCGCACCGAGAAGCTCGGCCAGCTGCTGGAAAACGTGCACAGCATCGTAAACCCCGTGGGCATCCGTGCCACATTGTCCATCGGCGTGGGGCGTGACGGCGAAGATCTGGAAGAAAACTACAACTTTGCCGCCCTGGGCGTGGAAATGGCCATCAGCCGCGGCGGTGATCAGGCGGTGCTGAAAAACCGCGCCACCTTTGAGTTCTTCGGCGGCCGCGGCGGAGAGATCGAGACCCGCTCCAGAGTCCGTGCCCGCGTCATGGCCTCCGCTTTGAAGGAGCTTATGGCGGATTCCTCCAAGGTCTACGTCATGGGACACAAGATGTCTGATCTGGACGCCATCGGCGCCGCAGTTGGCGTCTGCTGCATCGCAAGAAAGCTGGAGACGCCCTGCCGGATCGTGGTGGATGCCACCAGAACGGCGGCAGGGAACCTGATCGAAAAGCTGGGCCGGGATGAGGCCTATCAGGACTGCTTCATCACGCCTCAGGAGGCAATTCTCAGAGCCGACAGCCGCACCCTTCTGGTGGTGGTGGATACCAACCGCCCCGCACAGGTGGAGGATCAGGCACTGCTGGAGAGCTGCACCCGCGTGGCGCTGATTGACCACCACCGCAGAGCCGCGGAATATATCGAAAATCCGACCCTGTCCTTCCATGAGCCCAACGCCTCCTCCGCCTGTGAGCTGGTGGCGGAGCTGATGGAGGAGCTGGTGGAGCGGGACGACATCCGCCGCATCGAGTCGGAGGCCGTGCTCAGCGGCATCATGCTGGATACGAAAAACTTCAACATCCGCACCGGCGAGCGGACCTTCGAGGCTGCCGCGTTCCTCAGACGCACCGGTGCCGATACCGCAGAGGTCAAAAAGCTGCTGCAGAGCGATCTGGCCCACACCATCGCCAGGTGCCGGATTCTGCAGAATGCCCACATCTATCGTCCCGGCATCGCCATCGTCACGGAGCAGGAGCCTCAGGATCGCATCGTGGCTGCGAGGGCAGCGGACGAGCTGCTGAACGTGGCCGGCGTCAGCTGTTCGGTGGTGATCTACCCGGTGGCGGACGGCACCTTTGTCTCCGCCAGAAGCATCGGAGAAATGAATGTGCAGCTTCTGCTGGAACCTCTTGGCGGCGGCGGAAACCGGGCTGCGGCGGCAGTCCATTGCGTTGGCGCTGCACCGGAAGAGATCGCGGAGCGGATCAAGCAGGAAATCGACGCCATGAAAGCATAAAACATCTGTCATTAGATAAAAGGAGATACAACCATGAAAGTGATTTTTCAGCAGGACGTAAAAGGCCAGGGCAAAAAGGGCGAGCTCAAGACCGTCTCTGACGGTTATGCCCGCAACTATCTGCTGCCCCGGGGTCTCGCCATGGAGGCCACCAATGACAACCTGAATGCCTATAAGCTCAAGGAGAAGGCCAAGGCCGCCCAGATGGCCAAGGAAAAGGCCGCTGCCTTGGAGGCTGCGGAGAAGCTGGGCGCGGTGCAGGTGAAGGTCGCCAAGGCCGGCGGCTCCGGCAAGCTTTTCGGCGCGGTTACCTCCAAGGAGATCAGCGATGCGCTGAAAGAACAGCACGGTCTGGAGATCGATTCCAAGAAGATCGTCCAGGCGGAGCCCATCAAGAGCTATGGCGCCTTTGACGTGAAAGCCAAGCTGGGCTATGAGATCAGCGGCACCATCCACGTGCTGGTGGTGGAAGACAAGTAATTTCTAGTATTTCTGCAAAGGAGGGACGTCAACATGGAGGAACTGTTAGGCCGCCAGACGCCCCATTCCGCAATGGCGGAGCAGGCAGTGATCGGCGCCATGCTGATCGACCCAGCCTGCATCCCGGACGTGATCAACAAGGTCCGGGCAGATGAATTTTATATCCAGACCAACCGGGAGATCTTCGAGACCATTTACTCCATGTTCACCTTCGGCAAGAGCATCGACGCCGTCACGGTTCTGGAGCAGATGAAGGTACGGGGCGTCTACCACGAAAACAGCACCCAGCAGTACCTGATGGAGGTCATGAGCCTCACGCCGACGGCGGCCAATGTGGAACGCTATGCCGTTATCGTCCGGGATCAGGCGCTGCTTCGAAATCTCCAGAAGGCCGCCGACGAGATCTCCGGCCTGGTGGGTGAGGGCACCGGCGAGGCCGACGCGATCCTGGAGGCTGCGGAGCGGAAGATCTACGCGCTGCGGCAGGGAAGAAACGTGGGCGGTCTGCAGCCGGTCTCCATGGTGATCCAGAGAGTCTATGCGGCTCTCTCCGAAGCTGCGGAAAACGGCGGTGGTATTCCCGGCCTGTCTACCGGACTGCCGGATCTGGACAGCACGCTTCTGGGCTTGAAAAAAGGGGAATTGATCCTCATTGCCGCACGCCCCGGGCAGGGCAAGACCAGCATGGCGCTGAATCTGGCCCGCTTCGTGGGTGAGCACAGCGGCAAGACCGTTGCGTTGTTCTCTCTGGAGATG